>JANMVB010000164.1:0-8423 GCA_031392305.1 Ferruginibacter sp. | reverse complement strand
TTCTTTATACCGACAGATAAGCAATTTGGTTGGATCTCAGGCGGCTTTACAGATACAGGAAACGATCCGTGCGGTGGCTACTTCTGCTGATTCGCGCATATCAACGATTATAGGAATTATCACCTTGCTTATTGGTGCTACGAGCGTGTTCACCGAAATACAGGATTCAATTAATTCTATCTGGAAATTAAAAGCAAGGCCCCGAAAAGGGAAAGGCATTTTAAAAATGGTGTTTAACCGCGTACTTTCATTTTCAATTGTAGTAAGCCTGGGTTTTTTATTACTGGTTTCACTAATTATTAATAGTGTTATGGATGTTCTCATAAACAGGCTTACAGAAATTTTCCCGGAAGTAACGGTGTTTTTAGTATACACATTCAATCTATTCATTACGTTCTTAATTACTTCTTATCTGTTTGCTATTATTTTTAAAATATTGCCCGATGCAACCATCAAATGGAAACATATACGGGCAGGTGCATTTACTACAGCCGGGTTGTTTATGGTAGGAAAATTTCTCATTGGTTATTATCTTGGGCAAAATAAGATAACCTCTTCTTATGGGGCCGCCGGTTCTGTAATTGTTGTTTTGCTTTGGGTTTATTATTCTGCCATGATTCTTTATTTCGGTGCCGTGTTTACTAAGGTGTATATAGTGCACCAGGGGTCACGAATTTACCCCAACGAATATGCAGTATGGATTCAGGAAATAGAAGTGGAATCCGATAAATCAATTCAACAGCAGCCTGAAGTAAAGACGGTAATCGAAGTGCCGGAAACAAAATCCTGAATAAATATTCCAATCAGATTTTTTTTCATTGTTTCAAACAGGAATGTAATTAGCAGGTTATCTTTGCGCCACTATGGCAAATGATACGAAAAGATTCCAGGAAATAATTTCTCATTGTAAAGAATATGGATTCATCTTTCCTTCCAGCGAAATTTACGATGGGCTGGCGGCCGTATATGATTACGGTCAGTGGGGTAGTGAATTGAAGAAAAATCTGCGTGATTACTGGTGGAAGAGCATGACTCAGTTGCAGGAGAATATTGTAGGTATTGATGCAGCCATTTTTATGCACCCTACTACCTGGAAGGCAAGCGGCCATGTTGATAATTTCAGCGACCCGATGATTGATAACAAAGACAGTAATAAAAGGTACCGCGTTGATCATTTGATTGAAGGATTTGCAGAAGAAAAAAAAGCAGCTGGCAATGAACAATTGGCAAATGAAGTGCTGACCCGGATGGATGCATTATTGGTTGCAAATGATTATGCTGGCTTAAAAAAACTGATTGAAGAAAACAATATAAAATGTGCCATCAGCAAAACCTGTAACTGGACGGAGGTGAGAGAATTTAATTTGATGTTCAGCACACAAATTGGTAGTGTGGCAGAAGAAAGCGAAACTATTTATTTACGCCCCGAAACAGCGCAGGGGATTTTTGTAAACTTTTTAAATGTGCAAAAAACCGGCCGGATGAAAATCCCTTTCGGAATTGCACAAACAGGTAAGGCTTTTAGAAATGAAATTGTTGCCCGGCAGTTTATTTTCAGGATGAGGGAATTTGAGCAAATGGAAATGCAGTTTTTTGTACGGCCCGGTACACAAATGGAGTGGTATAATTTCTGGAAAGAAGAAAGAAAAAAATGGCATGAGAGCCTGGGCATACCTGCTGAAAAATTGCGTTTTCATGATCATATAAAACTGGCGCATTATGCAGATGCTGCATTGGATATTGAATTTGAATTTCCCTTTGGCTGGAAAGAGCTGGAAGGTATCCATAGCCGCACAGATTTTGACCTTACACAGCACCAAACCTTCAGCAAAAAGAAAATACAATATTTTGACAACGACCTGAAAGAAGATGGGAAGCCTTATGGCAACTACATTCCTTATGTAGTGGAAACTTCAGTAGGGCTTGACAGGTTGTTCCTCACCATCATCAGCCTTGCCTATGCCAATGAAGAATGGGTAAAAGAAGATGGCACCAAAGATAGCCGGGTGGTGCTGCGTATTCCGGCAAAAATAGCCCCCACCAAACTGGCAATTTTACCCTTGCTGAAAAAAGATGGCCTGCCCGAAATAGCCCGTGAACTGATGAATGAATGTAAAGGCAGTTTTATGTGTTTTTATGAAGAGAAAGATGCGATAGGAAAACGTTACCGCCGCATGGATGCCATCGGCACACCCTTCTGCGTTACGATTGATCACCAGACGAAAGAAGACAATACTGTTACGATAAGATACAGGGATACCATGTTGCAGGAAAGGATTGCATTGGCAGATGTGAAGCAATTAGTGATGGGGTTAGTTAGCTAATATGCAAATGTGAAAATGTGCTAATTTCAAAATATACCAATGCTGGAATGGTAAAACGTAATAATGGGAAATGAGAAATTTTTTGGGATGATCTTGCAAAAAATATCTACAACAGGAAATTACGAACATGATAAAATGAAAGAGCTTTTTTATCTAATCTGTGGGCAAAGATCCCCAAAAGTATGCGGTACAAGAGGGCGATGCAACGATGTTCATCACTGCTTCTTAGCCCGGACAAAAAAGAAAAAAAACAGATTTTAAATACTGCATCGGGCTGTGGCTTTATCCTTTCTTTTTTAACACTACGGGCTCTTTCAGGTAGTCGAATATTCTTTTATACACTTCTTTTAAGATTGGGTATGTGTCCGCCTCGTACAGGCTTTTTTTAAATTCAAAAAGCATCATACAAATTAGCCTGTTGCTTTCCTTATCATACTCCACCTGCCTTATAAAAATTATATCCTTATCAGGATTACTAAGCTTAACCGATTTTGGTATTTCATCTACCTGGTAGTTTGATGGTAGCTGTACGGACATATTTAATTGAACGTTGCGCCGGTAACCAAAGTTAATATTTGAAAAACGGTTGTCGCTGAGAAAAGGGTTGCCATCAAAGCCGGTAAACAGATTTAAGGGCAAAAATGAATACCCGCCCGTGGAATTGAGGCCGCCTGATATTTTTCCTTTTTGCTCTAAAGCCAGCGAATCGTTTTCAATATTTTTTACTTCTACATCCGGTGTACTGATGGAAGTTTCGTACACGGTGAAATGATCCCTGAGAAATCTATTTTTGTCTTCTTTATATTCTTCCAGCTTTTTTATTCTTGCATAATCGAAACTGGCAATTTGCACTTCGCCTGAAAGTGTTCCATTTTCTGCGAGCTCAAGTTGTGCAATTATATTTTCTTTATACAACAAGGTGTCGTTGGTAATATTTGTTAATCCGCCTGTCTTACGGTTTACAATAAACGCAGTAGTATTTAAAATTGAAAAAGGCGTTATATGCGGTGGTGTATCTTTATCTGTTGCATCGAGGTAATACTTTTTATTATTTATTATCACACAGGCAAATACGGAATTAAACTGATCAATAAATGGATAAGCACTGTTTACTTTTCCATGAAAACGCTCACTAACCAACATGGGGTAGGCATCCAACCCTGCTTCTTTTAAAAGATTGATCAATAAAAGATTGATGTCGCCGCTGGAGCCGCTTTTCTTTTGCCAGGCTGCTTTTACGCCTTCATAAGCATACTTGCTGTACAGGTTATTCCACTTTAGGTTGCTCCGCACAAAATTAAAAACCATTTTCATTTTTTCTTCGGGTGTAACCATTGCTTTTACCTGTTGTATAAAAACTGATGTGCCCTCAATATTTTTATTTAGTTGAGCGCCAAACTCAGCAGATGTTGTGAGCTCCTTTGTAACCCCATCCCAGGTAGTCATGTAATTTGATTTGCCCTGCCCGTTCTGGTTGAATCCACTTAGCTGGAATTCTATTTTTTGCAGATAATCTTTACGGGCATCCATATAAGGCTCAGCACCCAGGCCGGGAATATTGTGCATCTCAAAATAAACTGTGCCGCTTGATGCATCCTGTGTTACTTTAACGGGCATATCCGGCGCCTTATTTACACGATAGGTAAACTCAAGATTGGGCGAAATAATGAGTGTGTATTTACTCACCATAACCGGCATTTGCTCCTGGAAATCCCAATCCTGCAGGCCGCCATAAGTTTTCATTGTGCTGCGATATTTGTAGTCGATAATACTGCCCACTTTTATTGAAGGAAACGCAAATACCACCTCACCTATCCGCTCATTAATTGCTTTGGTGTAAATTGATTTACGCTCCAGTTTTGTATTTTCAACCTGGTTGTTTTGGAGGGTATTTATCGTCATGCCCTCAACAAGGTCGATGTTTTCAAAATCATCTTTTTTAAAAAACGGGATGGTTACATTGGCCTCTGCAAAACCTTTTTCTTTTAATATTTTAATGCGCACATGATGCAACGTAATAAGGCGGCGCTCATCATCATAACCTGAAAAAGCTTCATGCAGTAACATCACTGTATTGGCATCTTTATCAAACTCGCATTGCTTTAAATTAATTTCTTCATTGCTTACAGTGCCATAGCCAGGAAATTCCTGTGCAAAGGAAACTGTGGCAATACAGATTTGGAGGAGTGTAACCAGGCTCAATTTTTTCATGGGTGGGTAGTGGGTTATGTTTTACCGGAAAATATTTTGGATAAATACTCAGCCTAACTAAGGTTTAGCATTCAGGCGTTATTTTTAATTTGGTTATTGTCCATTAAATATATTTTAAAATTCTAATTATTCCTGCTTTCATAATAGGGTATCTCATCGTGGCTTATTGATTCTTTTTGCTGCCAATAGGCTTGTGTAACCACATGCCCATCGGATGTATGTAGCGACCTGCCAAAAATTGCATTGATTGAATTGAACGTTACGTCAGTAACACCAACGGTGAATGTTGCTGGGGCTGTTGGAGGTGGTGGAGGTGGTAATACAGATTCCACAGCATCCGTTGCTTTAACAACCGGCATTGCTGCCACTTTTGGTGGCGGTGAAGCTGCCACTACAACAGAGTATTTATTATACTCCAGCAATGTTTTTAAAAACTCAGCCCTGGCTGGTGAAACGTTCTTTTCCACGATGCCGCACTTAATGCCGTTGAGCTCTTCAAATTCGTGATTTTTATTAATGGCCATAATAGAAGAATGATAATTGTATCAGTTAAATCAACTTGCATCCCGTAAAAGTAATTTTACTTTTCCGTTTTTCTAAAATTATAAAAGCCCTGTAATATAATCATATATCCAACTCAATAACCCGGTAAGTATAATCGCTGCGCCGCAAATAATTAAGCCAAAACGGGTAGAAAAATCAAGCCCGATTTTTTCTACCGGTGTTTCGTTTTTATCCATAAACACTGCCCCTATTACCCTTAGGTAATAATATAAAGACACAATGAGGTTGAGTGCTGCAATGGTTATAAAAACATAACTGCCCCTGGCAGCGCCGGCAGTAATCAAAAATAATTTACCAAAAAAACCAGCAGTGGGGGGAATGCCTGCCAGTGAAAATAATGCAAGCGCAAGTACCCAACTTAAAAACGGGTTGGTTTGATAGAGGCCTTTATAATCATCAATACGCTCTTTGCCGGTTTGTTGCGAAATAGCAGCAGCCACACCAAATGCAGCCAGGTTACTAAACACATAAATCAAAATAAAATACACTATCGACGAAGCGCCATCCATTGAATTGCCACTGATGCCCACCAATATAAAACCTACCTGCGCAATGGAAGAAAATGCAAGGAAGCGTTTAATATTTTGCTGGCGCAATGCAAACAGATTACCAATCAGCATAGTTGCTACCGCCATGATCATCACCATATTATACCATAGCACCTGCATGGGTTGAAATACCTGGTACAATGTAGCAGTAAAAATAAATGCAATGGCACCTTTTGAGATTACTGATAAAAAAGCCGTAGCTGCCATGGGTGCTCCTTCGTAAACATCCGCCGTCCATAAATGAAAAGGCACAATGGATAATTTGAAGGCGAAGGCTGCAAATAAAAAAACAAAAGACAATACCTGTAACGGGCTACCATTCAGCAATACAGGCAATTCAGCAAAACTGATAGTGCCTGTAGCGCCATACATCATTGAGATGCCAAACAATAAAATACCGGAAGAAAAAGCTGAAGTTAAGATCATCTTCATAGCAGCCTCTGAAGATATTTTTTTACCTAAATCAAAATTTGCCATGGCTGCAACAGGGATAGTCGCCAGCTCGATCGAAAGAAAAAACATCAGCAGGTTGCCGCTTGAAATAAGCAGTAACATGCCAAGTAAAGCGGATAACATCAGTATAAAAAATTCAGGCAAATGCGCACTCTTTTTTAACCAGCCCGAAAACAATAAAGAGATGAGATATACACCAATGCTGAGGATATTTTTTTGCAGGGCTATAAAGGCATTGGTGTGAAATAAATCGCCAAACAAACTGCCTTCTTCATTAAAGAAAAAACCTGCGAGCACATTCAGCAATAACAACCACTGCACCATCGTCAACGTAGCGCCGTTGCTCATTCCTTTTCCTACTTTTATAAACAGCAGCAGAAAGATGATGAAGGTAATCACCAGTTCAGATTTCATCAATATTAAAAAGTCGTTCAACATAATTTTATAAATTGTTGTCCAGGCGAAGAAGTAATGTGGAACATAGTTGCATCGCCCTCTTGTACCGCATACCTGTGTGGAACTTTTCCTACGTAATAATAAAGACCCACCTAACCTTTAGTCTTTGTATTCCTTTGCTCCTCATTGCTGAAAAAGTACAAGTGAGTGACACAACGATGCTTAATTGAAATACAAATGCCCGTAAACAAAAAAAATTTCGATAACCATCTTTAATCCCTGACTACACAATCCTCACTCATTATTCATCACTCATTTTTCATCATTTCCCCGTTACTCTATTCATTATAATTTCAGTGCCGGGTGTTATCAGATCGCTCAACCATGCAGGCGCAATACCGATTGCTACAATGCCCGCCAGTAAAATAATTGCTGCAGCTTTTTCATTCCACGTTGCATCACTTAGGGTTGCATAGCTTTGCTGCAATGGACCCATGGCTGTTTTACCAATGGCCCTTAAAATATATACCGCTGTTACCACAATGGACATACATGCTGCAATGGTAGCGATGCGGTGAAACAATCCGGGGTTTTGCCAGGAGCCCATAAACACCGTCATTTCTGCAACAAAACCGCTGAGGCCGGGTAATCCTAAAGAACATAAACCAACAATAAATAACACAGTAATGATGAAGGGCATCACTTTAAGTAACCCGCCCATTTCATTTACATGCCGGGTATGTGTACGTTCGTAAATCATGCCGATCACTGCGAAGAAAAGTGCCGTCATTAACCCATGAGATACCATTTGCATCACCGCACCCGTCATGGCTGTTTTTGTTAACATGCCAATACCCAGCAACACAAAACCACAATGACTAACAGATGAATATGCGTTGATATATTTAAGATCTTTCTGCATCATGGTAGCGAAGGCCCCATACAAAATGGCAATGGTGGAAAGTATGATGATGATGGGTGCATACTCTTTTGCACCCTCCGGCATTATAAATGTAGCTACCCGCAAACAGCCATAGCCACCGAGTTTCATTGATATACCAGCAAGGAACATAGACCCTGCAGTTGGTGCAGAAGAGTGCCCGTCAGGCACCCAGGTGTGAAATGGAAACAATGCAGTAAACACACCAAACCCTATAAACAAGAGTGGGAAACAAATCTGCTGCACCTGCAATGGAATGGCATTTTGAGATAAAGTAATTAAGTCGAATGTTTTTTGCTGACTGCCAAAATATATGCCGAGCAGGCCTACTAACACCAATGCGGAGCCGCCCATTAACATCAGCGCCAGTTTGTTGGCGGCATATTCTTTTTTACCGCTTCCCCAAATGCCAATGAGTAAATATTTAGGGAGCACTGCAATTTCTAAAAAGAAGAAAAGTATAAACAGGTCGAGTGAAATAAAGAAACCATAAGCACCCAGACTAAGCAGGATTAGGAGAAAATAAAATTCCTTCGTCATTTTTGTAATGTTCCAGGAAACCAATACGCCGGCAATTACCACAAAAGCAGTCAGTAAAATCATTGCCACTGAAATACCATCAACGCCTATGTGAAAACCAATATGCCAGGTGGGAAACCAATTGTATTGTAACTCAAAAAACATTTGTGCTGTATTGCCTGCTGCCTTTTCTTTATAAAATGCAAACAGTAACACAAATGATACTACTAATTGTAATGCTGAGCCGGTGAGGGCAACCCATTTTACCTGGCTGGCATTTTGCACCAGCAATATTGCTATAGCTGTAAGTAATGGCAGTAATATCAATAAGGTTAAATTCATTCGTTGGTTTAGATTGTTATTAAATTACTGCTCTTTGCCTTTCCTCACCCCTGCCCTTTCTTTCGGAGAGGGCGGCCAGACTCAATTAATCAAATCATTTTTCAATTTTTTTGATTTACCACTCTT
>JANMVB010000120.1:0-3298 GCA_031392305.1 Ferruginibacter sp. | reverse complement strand
AGTATAAGTATTGCCGTAGTTGGCAACATAATTTCTTTGTACAAGGCAAGTGAGCATCCGGTAAATTTCACCCAGCTTACGTCCAAGCCTGGTCGCAATTTCCTGTTGCGTTAGCCCGTTTTCGCATCCACAAAGTGCCTCCAGTATATCCAACCCTTTGTCTAAAGCCGGGGCAGCATAATTACTGTTTTCTTCTTTCTCTTTCATACAAAACAATTTACAATTCGTTTCTTCCCTCCAAAAAAGGGGAGGCGTTTACATGCCTATCTGATGCACCTCTATGATGTTGCCATCCGGATCGTGAAAGAATATTTGATACCATCCGGCAAGTGCCCATTTACCATAATCAGCATAAGGGATATTTAGCTCCTCTAATTTCTTTTTGAAGCCTTCTATATCGTCCGTACGAAAACAGAAATGGCCATTTTTAATTGGGTTGATCCACTGCTTCATTCTAAATGCCGTTTCGTTGTCTTTCTTCGTAATGTGAAATTCAACCTGGCCGTCTGTCAAAAATTCAACCTGGCCATCATAACGGTTCACTGTGTCTTCAGTGGTAAGCCCATGCTCTTCATCCTGCAGACGATTTAAGCTGAAAACAGACTGATAAAATTTAGACAATCTTGACACATCTTCCGTGCAAAGATTCATGTGATGATATTTAAATTCCATGAGAAAAATTTTAATGATGCAATAAACTGTTTTGCAAATATGAAAAAACTATTTCAAATATGAAAATAATTTTTTAGTTTTGTTGTGCAATTATTTTTTTACTGCCATAAAGAATTTATGCAAGAGTCATTTAAAAGGCTGCCGGTAACATCCAATGAAACATGCAGCCTTAGTATGGTAAAGCGTGTGGCTGCGATGTTGGATCTCGACACACAATCATTTTCAAGTGGCGATGTATTGCCTGCTGGTTGGCACTTTTTTATGCTTGCTGGAGAAACCCGGAGATTTTCATTGCGCCAGGATGGGTTCCCGGGTTTAGGCGTTCCACTTCCAGACCTTGGGCTGCCGAGATTACTTTTAGGCGGCAGGACCGTATCGTATCACGGCAACATTTTAATTGGGGCTCAGGTTGAACGTACAAGTTTTATAAAAGACATTACTGAAAAAACCAGCAGTTCGGGCCCAATGGCAATCGTAACCATCCAACACGAATTGTGTGTTGCTTCAGCATCAAGCCCTGCAATTGTTGAAACACAAACTTATATTTTGCTCAGTGGTAAAAGCGTTCAAACAAAAGTTGAAAAAATATTTCCTGTTCCTATTCTCACTAAATATCACAAACAGATTATACCCGATGAAACGCTCTTGTTTCAATACTCTGCCCTGGGTTTTAATTCTCATAAAATTCATTTGGATAAAAACTATACCCAAAATGTTGAAGGGCTCCCTGATCTGGTGGTGAACGGAGGTTTGGCAACCCTGCTGTTAACTGAGTTTATCAAAAATGATGTAGGCCAGGAAATAACAGATATAAAAGTAAAACATATAGCACCGCTGTATTGTGGACATACTATGACGCTATGCGCCGAGCCTGGTGAAACAGGTTGGCAGTTAAAAATATTTGATAATAATAATGCTGTTGCGGTAGAGATGGAAGCTACATTGCGTAAGGGTTAAAAAAGTGAATTAAGGTTTTGTTGTCCGAACGAAGAAGCAGCCATGGGCAACATCGTTGTGTCACTCACTTTTACGGCATACCAATGGGGATCTTTAATTGCGTTTTAGATGTATAGGGTTAGGCATTTACATCGTAAACAAATTCTGCCACGGCCTCGAATAAAAAGTGCTAGAAAATTTCAACATAATCCGTTAAGAAATCAAGGTTGTTTGAGCCGGGCACAAGCTTCAATCCATTGAACTCCTGTCGGCGAGTTCCTTGATTTTAGGATGATGTTGAAATTTTCACGTGTCCCGACGAACGAAGTGGAACTCGGGAGCCTTTTTATTCGCAGCCTTGATTTTTTTTGTTTCTTTTTTTTTATAAAGAAAAAAAAGAAAAAGAAGTATACCACAAAAGAGTTATGCCTTTGCGAACTAAAAGGCTAATTCTATAAATTAAAATACAGATTGAATTTTAAGATTATCAGCTAAATTAAAATTCACTGTTTTAAAACGTTGCACAGTATCACATTAAATTGACTTGATATGAATTTTGAACCGCTGAAAGGCATTAAAATTTTAGATTTAACGGCTGTTGTAGTTGGCCCTGTGGCCACCTGGCGATTGGGTGAGTATGGTGCAGAAATTATCAAGGTAGAACATCCTGCCGGCGACCTTATGCGTGGGCTTGGTGGCATGTCACCCACTGGTCAACATTCAGGAGCTTACCTCCACCTCAATCGTGGAAAGAAAAACATTTGCCTTGATCTCAAAAAACCGGGGGGAAAGGAAATTTGTAAAAAGCTGGTTGAATGGTGTGATGTTATTGTTGCCAATATGCGGCCAGATGCTTTAGAGCGATTAGGACTGGATGCAAAATCAATTACAGATAAATATCCTGATAAAATTTATTGCCTGATTACTGGTTATGGCTCCGATGGGCCCTACGCCGGATTGCCCACTTATGATAGTGTATTGCAAGCTGCGTCAGGTATTGCAGGTTTAACGATGGCACGTGATGGAAAACCTGCCTATGTTCCAATGCTCATTTGCGATCATGTAGTGGGCGAAATTACTGCTGGTACTATTATGGCGGCTCTTATGCAACGCCAAAATACAGGTAAAGGTGTAAGTATCGAGATCCCCATGTTTGAAACAATGGCCTCGTTTGTTCTGCAGGAGCATTTGGCACAACAAAGTTTTGATCCTCCTGTTGGCCCTGCCGGCGACCTTCGCCTTTTAAGCCCACACAATCAACCTGTGAAAACCAAAGATGGGTATATATCTTTTACTATAAATACAGACGTACAGGTAGAGGCTTTTCTAAAAGTAACCGGCAAACAAGAGCTGCTAACTGACGCTCGTTTTACTACAGTAGCAAACAGGGCAAAATACGTTTCAGAATGGTTTGAAGTGAGAGGTGCATCACTGGAAAATAAAACAACTGATGAATGGCTGGAAATTTTTAGAGCTGCCGACCTGCCTGCTATGCCTTGCCATACACTCCAAACTTTACCCAATGACGCACATTTAAAATCCGTTGGACTTTTGAGTTATGAAAATCATCCGACAGAAGGAAAAACGGCAGTCATTCGTTCAACAATCCAGGTTGATGGAGCGTACCCTCCGGCCCGGTCTGCTGCAGCTCCTTGTGGTTGGGATACAAATGAGATACTCATAAACCTGG
>JANMVB010000098.1:0-4683 GCA_031392305.1 Ferruginibacter sp. | reverse complement strand
TTATCATGTTCATTATTGATGCCCACCTCGACCTGGCGATGAATGCCATGGAATGGAACCGCAACCTGCGGCTATCCGTAACAGATATCCGTGAAAGGGAAGCAGGATTAAATGATAAGCCAGACCGTGGCAAAGGAACTGTTTCATTAACTGAATTAAGAAAGGGTAATATTGGCCTGGTGGTAGCAACTCAAATAGCCAGGTACGTAGCCCCTGAAAATTCATTGGCCGGCTGGCACTCACCGGAACAGGCATGGGCGCAAACTCAGGGGCAACTTGCCTGGTACAAAGCCATGGAAGCAGCAGGTGAAATGGTGATGATAAAAGATAAGCAATCATTAAAAAACCACATCGCTTTATGGAACGATGGCGAACCAAATGATAAAAAACCCATCGGTTATATACTAAGCCTGGAAGGTGCCGACTCCATCGTAACCATTGAATATTTACAAACAGCTTTTAGCAATGGCTTACGTGCCCTTGGGCCTGCGCATTATGGCCCGGGCAGGTATGCAAATGGAACAGATGCAACAGGAGCATTAACAAAACAGGGAAAAGAATTATTAAAAGAAATGGACAAGTTGCATATTATTCTTGATGCAACCCATTTATCCGATGATGCATTTTGGGATGCAATGGAATTATACAATGGCCCGGTGTGGGCAAGCCATAATAACTGCAGGGCACTTGTAAACCACAACCGGCAATTTAGTGATGAGCAAATAAAAATACTTATACAAAAAGATGCAGTAATTGGTGTACCATTAGATGCCTGGATGATGATACCTGGTTGGGTACGTGGCCAAAGCTTGCCCAGGCAAATGAATTGCAGTTTAGAAACAATGATCGATCATATAGACCATATTTGCCAGTTGGCTGGCAATACACTTCATGCAGGAATTGGTACCGACCTGGATGGCGCATTTGGAAAAGAACAATGCCCGTATGATCTTGAAACAATTGCTGACTTACAAAACATTCCGGCTATACTCACTAAAAGAGGATTTTCAGCAACCGATATTGAAAATATTATGCATGGTAACTGGCTGCGCTTTTTGATGAAAAATCTGCCTGGCTGATATAATCATGTACGGAGGTTTGCTTCTTACATATTAGGTGGGAAAAGATCCCCAATGGTATACAGTAAAAGTGAGTGACACAACGATGATGACCAAAGATATACTGATGGTTAAATAATTATTTATCCTTACCACCTTATTATATTACCGATATAACCATTCAAAAAAAAGAGCAGTTCCTCTAAACACCACTGGCAGCTTTAACTGGCCCCATCCGGTACACCTGCCTGATGCTGCAATTACCTCCCATATAAAAAACGGGCTTGCCGGTAAGGCTTTAACCTTAAATTTCCATTACTTTTGTTTTCAATATTTTAATAAAAATGAGCAACAATAAAGAAGGTATCAAAGAAGGAATTTTAAAGGGATTAAAAAAAATCCTTTTTACAAGTTCTGATACGGAGGATGCTGCGCCTACAGCACCGTCTAATATACCTGCCCCGGCGATTCCTTCTGTTAGTAAAACTGAATTTGTTGCTGAAGCTTCCGGCAATAATGTGAAGGAAATGAAACTGCGTATTTACCAGTTGCTGGAATCTATCAATAAACCCGGCTGCGATTTTTTTGAAGTATGGAATGCCTCGGTGGAAATGGGTGGTGCCAACAGTGCTAATATTAAGGCGGCTTACACTTCACTTAAATACGCAGACAAAACCCTTACAAAACCAAAGCTGTTAGAAACCGGTGATTTTTACATCAGCAGCCTCACCAAAGTGTTGGATGCTGAAACTATTAAGCGGCAGCAGGAAAAAGACAAAATGCTGGTACAGAAAGAACAGGAAAAAACCAGCCTAACCACAGAAATTAATGAACTGGAAAAACAATTGATTGCCCTTCAGAACAAACTGGCCGAAAAGAAAACACAGAGCGAAGGCATCAATCAAAAATACCTGCCACAGATAGAAGCCATCGACGAAAAAATAAGCAATGGCCACCAGTCTGTAAACAGTGTACTCAACGAAATGCAACAGGTAGTTGCAATTATTCAAAAAGAAATCAATTAAAATATGAGCAACACATCATCTGCACTTACTGTAATTCCCGCCGAGTTAAGGAACCAGCTACCAATCTTCCAGGTATTGGGCGACAGGTTGCCTGCGCCTTTAAAAACGCCGGAGGGCCGCAAAACAATTTCGTCCATTTTTTACTGGGCCCTCATTATCGGGGGTGCTTTCTGGTTCTTTAAAAACCTGGATACTTTATTGGCTTATGCCACCAAGTCAATTTTATTTGTTGCATTCGCCATAGTGCTGATTGTGTTGCTGATGCTGGCACCACAGATCATCAGCCTGCTGCACCGCCTGGGCAAAACCTTGTTGTTTAAAAGTGAAAAATCTATCATCAGAAATAATCCAATCATTTCACTACAAATGTTATTGGGCGATGCCAAAGACACATTGAAAAGGGTAAAGGAAAAAATTGCCCATGTAGATGGTGTGCGGATTGATATGATACAAAGCGGCACCCTGGCACAAGGCACAGCCGAAGAAAAATATGCCTTTGTAAAACGCCTGGTAGCGGAGGCATCTAAAAAAGAAGAATTGGCAGCAGAAGCTACTGCACAAAACAATGGCGAAAAGGCAAATGAGCAAAGCCGCCTCGCTAAAGAAACCCGTACAAAAGCTTTTTTATTAGGAAAAGAAGGCGAAGCAGAAGAACACAATGCCCGTAGCTATGCCCAATACGCCAACCAGTTTGCCAAAGTAATTGAAGTGCTGAAAGACAATGAAAGCGCCGCAAGAATTTATGTAAGCACCCTGGACAGCAGCATTACCATTTTGCAGAAAAAAATGGAAGCCACGCAAAAAATGAAAAATGCTACCGAAGGCTTATCTGATGTTTTCAATATAAAAGATGGCTGGGTTTTTCAGGAGGCAATGAGTGCGGCTACACAGGCCATCAGTCAAAACATTGCTTCTATCCGCAGCAACCTGGAATTTCTGGATCAGAATAATAATATCACTGTTGGTGGCACACCTTCGCAACAGGAGCTGGAAGATTTTGTAAAAAGAGTAGATGACCGCAACCTGACTGTATTGAATGTATCAGCAGTAGGCAGCAGCAACCACAATCTGAGCAGTGATGAAAAAATTGACAAAGGATTTTCTTTGTTGAATTAATATTAGCGGCAACGATGTTCGTGAATGGTCAATGGTGAATAATAATTGTTTTACGAACATTAGTTTTTCAATTAAACATCGTTGTGTCACTCCCTTGTACTTTTTCAGCAATGTGGAACAAAGAAAATACAGATTGAACAATTGAAACAAATATTCATTTATCACAAATAATAAATTCACGAATGCGACATTGACCATTCACCATTGACCATTCACGAATTCACAAACTCACACTAAAAAACACTTAATAATATGTCAACTTCTTCTTCCGGCTGGAGCCGGCTTCGCTGGCCAATAAAAGTATTGATCATTGCAATACCACTTGTAGGCATTGGCTACCTTGCCTCAGAAACAGGCATGTTTGATAAAGATGAACCGGAATCGTACCAGGATGTGCCTGCCAAAGTAAACACAGACCCCGGAACAAAAACAGATAATCAAAGTAAAGAAACCACTACAAAAAAAACCAGCACCGGCGAATTACGCAGCTTCAACTTTCAGCCGGAGAAACCGGTGAACGGCGAGCTGAAAGGAATAGTAGAAGTAGGCGCAACAGGCTTTAATTCTTTCGTAATAAATATGGATAAAGAAAAACGCTGGGAAATTAAATCCAAAGATTTTGGCCAGTCGTTGGTGTATGAAGGCTTGGCTACTACAGATGATATACGTTCTGGTTTAAAGAAATACATATCGGCTATGTTTGATAAAGGTGTAAAATCTAAAAACGTACATTTCATCATCAGCTCCGGCGCACAGAAAGAACCTAAAACTGCCATCATCAGTTCTGAATTAAAAAAGATGGGCTTTATTGTAAACCTGGTAACACCTGAGCAGGAAGGCAAACTTGCCTTGAAAAGTGCGTTGCCACCAGCATACAGGGAAAGCGCCTTTGTTACAGATATCGGCTCAGGAAATACAAAAATTTCGTGGGTAACCGGCAATGGTGTAGCCGCAATAGAAACACCCGGCTCTAAATATTTTGAAAAAGATATGAAGGATGAAGAAGTTTATAATACTGTAAAAACAAAAGCTTCGGAAATACCAACCACCAAACGTGAAGTATGCTTTATAATTGGGGGTATCCCTTTTGAATTAGCCAACCAACACCGCCAGGGTGAAGAAAGATATACTGTATTAAAAGCACCGGCAGATTATAATGCTGAAAAACCTAAAATGAAGAGCGGCCTTAATATTTACAAAGCAATCATCGATGCCACTGGCTGTGATACTTTTGTTTTTGACTGGGATGCTAATTTTTCTATTGGGTTTTTGTTGGGTTTACCATAAAAGCAGTAAATAAAATCATTTGTATTTCAATAACCTCACCGCTATTTTGGTGAGGCTTTTTATGACTACTGCATTCGTTTAATATGTTTACATTGAATAGAAATCAGAAGGCATTACGCAGGTAAAGTTGCCCAAAGATTTTCAGTACAAGAGGGCGATGCAACGATGATCCTTATTGATTTTAAGCCAGGACAAAA
>JANMVB010000033.1:0-3179 GCA_031392305.1 Ferruginibacter sp. | reverse complement strand
TGCCCCGACATGAAACGCCGTATCCTGCTTTTCCTCACCGCACTCGCCGCCCCCCTGACTGGTCAGGAGATCCCTGTACCGGAGCGCACCCAGGCTTTCTGCAAGGGCAAATAATTTTGTAGATGAAAGCACTTTATTTGCTCCCTCCATACTACTATCCTTTAATGTAAAACTTATCATTCCCCCAAAATCACGCATTTGCTTTTTTGCCACAGCATAGCCTGCACTATCCTCAAAGCCGGGCCAGTAAACCTTTTCTACCTTAGGATGGCTGTGGAGGTAATGTGCAATAGCTGCACCATTTTCACAATGGCGTTGCATACGCAGGTGTAAAGTTTTAATTCCCCTGAGTACTAAAAAGCAATCCATTGGCCCAGGCACTGCACCACAGCTTTTTTGAATAAAGTATAACTGGTCCCTTACATCTTTGTCGTTCATCATCAGTGAACCCTGGATTACATCGCTATGTCCGCCCAGGTATTTGGTAGCAGAATGCATCACGATATCGGCGCCAAAATCCAACGGGTTTTGAAGATAGGGCGAAGCAAATGTATTGTCAACACATAATAAAGCCCCGGCCTTTTTAGACACCGCAGCTACCGCAGCAATATCCGTAATATTCATCAAAGGGTTGGTAGGCGTTTCAATCCAGATTAGTTTTGTATTGGCAGTAACCAGGGCCTGTACATTGGCTGCATCGGTAGTATCTGTATAAATAAATTTGATACCAAATTTTTCAAACACTTTTGTAAAAAGCCGGTAAGTGCCACCATACATATCGTTTGCAGCAATTACTTCATCGCCTGGCGAAAGCAATTTAATAACCGCATCTGTAGCTGCCACGCCACTACTAAATGCTAATCCATATTTTGCGTTTTCAATAATGGCCAAAGCATCTTCCAGTGCCTTACGGGTAGGATTTTGGCTGCGGGCATATTCATAGCCTTTATGCTGGCCGGGTGCCGTTTGCACATAGGTAGATGTTTGGTAAATTGGTGTCATGATGGCACCGGTAGTTGGGTCAGGCTCTGCACCTGCGTGAATAATTTTTGTAGCTAATTTCATGTTGTAAAAATATTGAAGTGCAAAGGTGCGTATTAATTTTAAAGGCTTTTTCAAATTATTTGTGCGGCACATAAATACCTCCAATCAAAGTTGTCGGCCCCATGTGCAGGAAGTGGTTTTATTTTTTTATTTAGAACACTTGCTTTTAAAATATGGTTATTAACCATTTTTCTTTTTGCTTCATGAATATATTCCACCATTCTTTCATTTTGCATCCATTGCTTTTGTGGCGTTTCATAACCTATCTTATCTGTGCGCCAAACAATATTATTAGGCAGTTTTTTATTCATCGAATTTCTTAGCAACCATTTTGTCCAGCCATCATGCATTTTATATTGGGCAGGTAATGAAAAAAGAAACTCTACAATATCATGACTTAAAAAAGGTAAACGGACCTCCCTGCCATGTGCCATACTATTTCTATCAGCAAAGCGCAGCAATTCTTCCAGGCCCATTGTGCAGGTATTGAAATAAAGGATATCGTTTAGTTTAGTGATAATTGGTTTACATATCCCTTCCCATTCCCTGCCCCTTAATGAAATAATAAAATCAGGATGAATATCTGGCTGCCGGGCAATTTTATTGTATTCACTTTTTTCAAGATGAATGGAGGCATGTGCCGGAAAATAAGCGGCAAGATAGTTTTGTGCACTCCATTTAAATGGAATCTTTTTTTTTCGGAATTTGTTTTTTTCACTGATGGCATTAGTGAATTTGTGCCTGCTCAACAATTGCTGTAAATACCAATGAATATATTTATTATACCCCGCATGGGTTTCATCCGCACCCTGTCCGTCAAGTAATACTTTTACCTGGTGTTGCTTTGCCAGTTCAAAAACTTTGTATTGGGCATAAATACTTGAAGAGGTAAAGGGCTCCTCCTGATGAAAACAAAGTGATTGAAAATCTTTTATAAAGCTATCAGCCGTAGGGAAGATTTGAAAATTTTGCAACTGAAATTTTTTCGCCACCGTTTTTATATATGCAGATTCATCCTTTTCAAATCCCGGAAATACGGCAGAAAAAGTTTGGAGGCGTTTACGATTATTTTGCAGTTGGTTTATAGTGGCTACGATGGCGGAACTATCTAACCCACCGCTTAGGCTTGTGCCCAATGTTACATCGCTCCTTAACCGCCTGCTCACCGATTTTGTAAAAAGAGTGGTGAACTTTTCAATCGCACTTTCGGCAGATATACTAATGGTATTTTCTTTGTCTAAGCTCCAGTAATTGTAAATATGAGGATTTAAATCATCTGCAGAAACTTTCAAATAATGTGCCGGGGGTAAAGTATAAATATTTTCAAAAAAGGTTTGCTCTTTATCATCCGCATTTTGCACTTGTCCCAGGGCAATATAATTCAGCAACATTTTATTATCTGTTCTTTTCTCAATGCCTGCGGCCCACAATGCCTTCATTTCGCTTCCAAAAACAAACAGCTCATTATTTGTAAAATAGTAAAATGGTTTTTCGCCAAACCGGTCCCTCGCAGCAAACAATGTTTTTTCTTTATTATCCCAAATGGCAAAAGCAAACATGCCATCAAAACGTTGCAGGCAAGCTTCTTTCCAGTAATCATAGGCAGCTAAAATTACTTCTGTATCAGAGTTTGATGTAAAAAAATATCCCTTTTTTATTAGTTCCTCCCTTATTTCAGGGTAATTATAAATTTCTCCATTGTAGGTAATGGTATAGAGCGCATCAGTTATTGTAGGTCCTGAAAGTTTTATATTTCCCAGGTGCATGGGTTGGGCTGCCGACCTTGACAAATCAATAATTGCCAGTCGGCGATGACCGAGTACAGCATTTCTTTCATTGTTTATCCAAAAACCTTCACCATCAACACCCCTGTGTGCAATAGAATCCATCATTTTAATGATTCGTTCTTTGCTTATCATTGAGCTGTTGGAAGAAATAATGCCGGCAATTCCACACATGTTGTAAATATCTACAAAAAATCCCGGTTAAATACCGGATCAAAAAAGTAAAATAGTTTTAATAATTAAAAGGTAAACTTATTTTCAAGCTGTCCCATGCAATAATCAGGCTGGCACCTGCAGGGGTTTTTTCAAAGGCCATCACAAAAGATTCTAAATTGTCAGATTGTTTTTGAA
>JANMVB010000086.1:0-34029 GCA_031392305.1 Ferruginibacter sp. | reverse complement strand
CCTTCTTTATAAATGAATTCAAATTTGCCCGCTAAATCGTCCTCTAAATTATAACCGTAAATCTGTAGCAATTTATTTTTTTCCTTATCCCAGTTGCGGATACTATCAAAATAATAGGGGCCATACTGTTTAAATAACTGTAGAAACAGAGCAACCTTATGAACACATAATGGATATTCAGCTTCATCGCATTTACAGGAGGTATCAAAGTTACGCTCATCATTTTTTTGAATAACTAGTGGGAAACTATTATCATCAATATTTAATTCTCCTTCTACCCGTTCGTTTGCTGCTACAATAATTTTTGCTTTATTGGTTTCAGTTACTGTTTCAGCGGCCTCATAAATATCCGGGGAACATAGTAATCGCATCACTTTAAGATCAATATGCTTCATTTTTGCCACAGTATGGCGCTGGCTGTACCGGATGCTGTTAGAGCCAAGCATATTTTTATCCATCAGTTCCTGCAACTGGAAGAGTGCAGCAGCTTCATGTCGGCAGATATCACCTAAATTATAAGGGCAACCACAGCGCAACGCAATCGTTTTAGGGTCGTTATACTTTTGAATACTTACTTTATAATAAGTGCTATAAGTATCATCTTTTACCCTAAAAATAACCGCATTCAATAATTCGTCGTGTTCTACCATTTCTACATAACCAATGGCATGAATTTTTTTTCCCCGCCTGATAACTTCATCGGAGCCGGTATTGTAAACGTATTTAATTAAATGAGATAAAGCCAAAATGATGTACGATTTTGTGTGTACGATTTGTGAAGATTGCTTTTTTTTAAAAAGTGGCCTGTTCAGAAAAGAGCAATTTGCAAAATTAATGGAAATTTACGGAGGCAGGAAACAAAATAGAAGAAGAGTTGGCAGATTTTCAATTCGGATTTTTGTCCAGGCAATACAGCATTGGTCAACATCGTTGTGTCACTCACTTGTGCGTCATACCAATTTGGTTCATTACCAATAGAATATAGAAAAAAATGGATATTTTAGTAAGCATTACTCAAATAAAAACTTCATAAATTTTCGAAAATATTAACCAGTATTTCCTTTTATCAGCTTACCACCTTCATACAGGCATAATACATTTGCACAATCCGGGGTAAGGCAATAACGGATATCTTTTTCAAGATGAAAGGTTATCAGCCGATGATAATGGGTAGCATTGTTGGTTTTCATAAAATCAAACAGGTCATGCTTTGCATCGTTGTATAAGGTTTCAGCAATTTGAGATGAATCGCAGTTGATAGTAAAATGCTCTTTAATGCGGTTGATTACAGCGCCTGCAAATAAAGTGTCTTCGATATTCACCCTATCTTTCCAGGCAGCACAACCCAATATCACCGGCATTTTTTTGGCCACCAGGTAATCACACACTGCAGATAAATTGGGAAATGACCCTGTAAGAATTCCTTTGGCACCTTTCTCCAATGCAAGGTGTAATAGTTTGGTGCCGTTGGTTGTGGTTAGCACCAACGTTTTGCCGGTAATAAATTCTTTCGGGTATTCAAAAGGAGAGTTACCATATACTAATCCTTCAGCAACCTGGCCATCACGCTCACCGGCAGTGATGCATTCAATCTGGTTGCCAATACGAATACATTCTGCTACACTATCTACAGGTATTATATGTTTTGCCCCATTGTACAATGCAGTGCAAATTGTAGAGGTAGCCCTCAGTACATCAATGATTACAACTATACTACTGCTTACATCATATAAATGAAGTAAAGCGGGTGACAGGGAAGTATATAAGGAGGGTTTGGTTTCTTTCATTTAATTTATTTAGCGTTAGTTAAACAGCAACATTGGTGAGTGGTCAATTTTTCAATTTAGCATTAACCATTCACCATTCACAATACTTAGTTCAAAATCACTTTCCATTTTTGCGATTCTGCGTATTCTTTAATAACCTCGTTTCTTTTTATGAGTAACTTTTTTAAATAATTTTTTAGATATATCCGGTTTAATATTTCCCCCACTGTGCCATACGGACTTTCAAATTCAACTAAATCAATCATGATGGTGCCATTTACAATTGATTTAAAATGATGCTCATGTTTAAAGCTTTTAAAATCGCCCTGTATCATTTCATCAATAAAAAAAACAGGCTTTTCCATGGATGTAACCTTTGAGGTAAACCTGCGTATTTTGAAAAGATGTTTTGCCTGCCAGGTTACAGTTTCATTTAAATTAATTAATCCGGAGGTTACGCCGGCAACAGCTTCTTCCCGGGTAGCGGCCGTCGAAATTTTATGCAGGTTAATGCTTCTGCTTAGATCAAAGACTCTCTCTATAGGCGCATTTATTATGGTGGTAAGATGAATGGAAGACATAATTTTTAAAGGATAATTAATTAATTAATGGATAATTAATAATGGTTTTGGAATTTTTTTTAATCTCCGAAAGCTGATTTTTTATGTTTCCATTATTTTGTTTTCACTTATACAAAAGGCATTTTTACCACTTTTGCTTTTAGGAGGGTATTGCGTATCGGAATATAAAAATCTGTATCAATTGCAGCATATTTAATATCGACATAGCCCATTCCTACAGCTTTACCTAATGAGGGGGATTGGGTGCCGGAGGTAACTCTTCCAATTGTATTGCCTTCAAAATCTTTTATTAAATAATCATGCCGGGCAATGCCTTTTTCTATCATTTCGAAACCGACTAATTTTTTTGTTACGCCGGTAGCTTTTTGTTTTTCGAAATAAGCCCGGTTATTAAAATCTTTGGTGAATTTGGTTATCCAGCCGAGGCCGGCTTCAAGCGGCGAGGTGGTGTCATCAATATCATTTCCATATAAACAAAAACCCATTTCCAAACGAAGGGTATCCCTGGCACCCAGGCCAATGGGCTTAATGTTTTGTGCAGCTCCTGCGGAAAAAATTGCATCCCATACTTTATCTGCATTGTCATCTTTATCTTCAAAATAAATTTCAACCCCGCCTGCACCGGTATAGCCTGTTGCGCTGATGATTACGTTGTTTACTCCTGCAAAAGTGCCTTTTACAAATGTGTAATATTTAAGATTAAGGATGTCTTCATCAGTTAATGATTGTAAAATGCGGTTTGCATTGGGGCCCTGTATGGCGAGCAGGCAGGTTTTATCTGAAATATTATGCATCTCTGCTTTCTTATCATTGAAATGACTGATCCATTTCCAGTCTTTATCAATATTGCCGGCATTTACTACCAGCATATACGATTGATTTTCTTCGATGCAGTACACCAACAGGTCATCTACAATACCCCCATCGTTATTGGGCAAGCAGCTATATTGCGCTTTTCCGGCAGTTAATTTGGAGGCATCGTTGGTTGTTACCCTTTGTATAAGATCGAGTGCATGTTCGCCTTTTATAATAAACTCTCCCATGTGGCTTACATCAAAAACCCCTGCATTATTGCGTACTGCGGCATGCTCATCATTAATACCACTATAACTGATGGGCATATTAAAGCCTGCAAATTCTGCCATCTTTGCGCCCAATGAAAGGTGCTTAGCTGTAAACGGCGTTGTTTTCATTTGTTGATTATTATTGGCTATAAAATATTGACTGGTGGCAAATGTAAATTAAAATATGGTTGCAGTAAACTGCCCTGTTGGGTGAGCTTAACTACAAAGTCAAATCTGTTAATGCGCTGCTATTATTTTTAAGATGTACCAGTTCATATCAATTCAAATTTTCTTAACGCCTTTTTTATTAGGCCGTCCCTGAGATATCCGATCTAAATACAGTTTACTATTTCAATAAATACAATGTAGGTAAGTTCCCCAATGATAAAATGTACAAGAGGGCGATGCAACGATGTTGCCCATTGTTTCTTAGCCGGGACAAAAAATGTATTTCTTTTTTCTGAAACGTAGTTGTAGGCAACCAAAAAATAAAGCCCTGCCATTGCTGGCAGGGCCCTTCTTGTTTCACTTCAACTCAACTAAGGAAACTTCTTTAATCTTTTCTATATAACTAACAGGTTGTACGATTGCAACTGGCTGATTGCTTCGGGTTCGTTCCTGGTATCTTCTTTATTGCCATCAATATTATCCAGTTGTTTTTCTATATTATTTTTTATTTTTTGCAACGAATCTTTTGTACGTTGTTTTTCATTCTCCAGTTTTGTCTTCATAGAATCCAGTGCAGTTGGTGCATTTTGCCTGTTATCGTAACGGTAACCATCTTTTGAGTCAGTTACATTTACACCGTTTTCATCAATAGTAATTTTATCTCCGTTGTCATTAATTTCTATTCCGTTTTTACCAACTTTTACTTTAGTTCTGCCAGGGTGCCTGTTCTCGTCATTATCTGCCGGCTCACCATCCAATGTATAAAGTCCGTCAGCTTTCATAATGTAATCCACATTTACATTCCATCCTCTTTCTTCATCTGCAACATCTACATTCAGGTCACCTTCGTTCCATGGTCCATCAAAGTGTACATCATTGCCCCAGCCTACACTTCTGTCGATCCGTATTTGCTTACCCACGGGTACATACACTGTGATAATGACACGCTGGTTGCGGAATTTATTTTGCCTGGTAATGGCAATTCCTTTATCGAGTATGAGCAATGAATCTTTTTGCTCCACACTAAAATTGATAAGATTAGCCAGTGTATCTGCAGAGCGCCTGTTGCGGCCATGTGCCATTTTTAGCATGCTTACTTTAAAGCTGTCAGTCGGAGATTTTAATATTTTAATTTCTATATTTTTTACAAAAGCGGTATCATCTTCCAATCCTTCAAAAGGTTGTAGCTTAAACCAATTGTTGCGATAAAACTTTTTACTGGGTGAGTTAGTAGTAAGCTCTAGTTTATTCACTGAGGGGTTCGTTAATGTGATCTCCTGTTCAAGTATATTGTTACCGCTCCTGAAATCACGCCCAATTGAAGCCAGCAGAAACATAAAGCAAAACCATCCGACTATCCAAAGGCTGATAAAGGAAAAACGCAATAACTTCCTGTTGCTTTTCATTTTTGCCAGGCGGCGTATGATCCAGGTAATGATACCAATAACCGGCACAGCTATAAAGAAAAGCAAGGTACCCCAGGCCAAAGCTGTTTGTAACCCATCATTTAATACATAAGCTTTTAAGGGAAAAATACCAATTGAAAATATTGCCAGGGCAAACAATGCAACTACAAGCCCAAAGCTTACACAGCCAATAATAAAATAGGCAAATATTTTTATCAGCAATAAAATAATATCTCCCAACGACCGCCCGGTTCGTTTTGCAGCAGTTTTTACTTCGGTACCCATCAGCACCCCTTTTTCTTCTGCAAATGCTTTTGCTTCCTGGCCAAATTTTTCAGCTCTTTGCTGCACGCCTTTCATTTCACCCATTACTGAATTTTTAATGGAGTTAAGGTCAACTTTTTCACCTTTCATTTCTAACTTTTCTGCAGTATTTGTAGCTTCGGGAAGTACCAGCCATAAAATGATATAAACAATCAAAGAGCCAGGGCTAAAAGAGAGATTGATAAAATTGGGGAAATTCATAAAGCCCCAGTCGCTCCAGCGAAAAACAAAGGATAAAAATGGCAGCAGAAATAATATCCTAGGTACCCAGGCACTTACCCCAAAATAATTTCCTATCCCGCTACAAACACCAGCCACAATCTTATCATCCGGGTCCCTGAATAATTTTTTACGCATTCCCCCAATTTCAGCAGAAGCACTGCTTGGTACTGCAATCCATAAAATGAGGTAAGCCAGTAAGCCGGTACCAAATGCAAGCGATACAATTATAAAAATAATTCTTACCACCATCGGGTCAAGCCCAAAATAGTTGGCCAACCCGCCACAAACACCACCAATAACCTTATTATTTTCACTTCTAAACAAACGCTTTGCTCCGCTGGTAGTATTATATGCCTGGTTAGGTTCGGCAGATGATGATTGTTGAGATGATTGTTTGAAAGAGCTTGGTTCATCACCATCTTCAAATTCTTCAGGCCTGCCCATACTTTTAATGATGGCATTTACATCATCATCAGTAATACAGGTAGCACCTTTTTTAAGCCTTTCCTGAAAAAGCTCTGCAATGCGGCTTTCTATATCATTAATGATCTCTTCCTTTCCTTCTTCGTTGGCAAAATAGCGGGAGAGGCTATCTGTGTAATTTTTAAGTAATTCAAAAGCAGATACTTCTATCGGTACTACTTGTCCGTGGAAGTTTATATTTATTACTTGTTTCATGGCTAAATGTGTTAGAATTGTTCGCTTAGTTGGTTGTACCAACAACAAAAAACATGGCTATACTTTTTTGTTGATGAGTTGTTGAAGTTGTAATCCTGTTATGTTGATGGGTTGTTATTAATTGTATCCTGTTCAATAATATTCTCCGCTTCTGCAATACTTTCCTGTTCTGCCGTATGTTCCTGTTCTGCATCCGAAAGTGCTTTCACTGCATTTGCCAGTTCATTCCAGGTGGCTTCCAGTTCTTTGTAAAAACCTGCACCTTTATCAGTAAGTGAAAAATATTTCCTGGGGGGGCCGCTGTTACTTTCTATCCACCGGTAGGTAAGAAACTCTGCATTTTTTAACCGGGTAAGCAAAGGGTACAAGGTGCCTTCAAAAATATTAAGGTTAGCGGCCTTCATCTTATCAATAATGTCAGATGGATAAGCCTCACCCTGTTTAATTACCGAAAGAATGCAGAATTCCAGTACTCCTTTCCGCATCTGGCTGGCTGTGTTGTCAATGTTCATGGCGTCAATGTTTTAAAATTCTTGGCTTTGTTTTCAGGTTTTTCAGTGGGATGATTGGAAACTGAATATTTTAAATTTATTCCACCTTATCCTTTCTGAAACAAAGATATGTGCTTTTTAGTACTATGCAACACATAATACCATTTATTTTTAGGTAGTAGGTTGTAGATATTAATAGGTAATACTTTAAAACTTAAAGCTGGCGTGCATTTCAAGCAATTAATGGGTTATAAAATATTTTTTTTCTTTTGATGAACGGCTTTTTTGGCTGGGTGAATGGAAGTAAAAGAGAAATGGTTTTTCAAATGGGAGGCAAAAAAATATTGGTCCGGGCTATGAAGCAGAGATGAACATCGTTGCGTCGCCCTCTTATACCATATACCAATTGTGATCTTTACTTGTGTTTTAAACTATTATTACCCCTTTTGGAACATTTCGTTTTTCGGGAAAGCCAGTCCGATTTATCGTGTGTGATAGGGCGGTTTGTGCCGTCATCTAAACTAGTATCAAAACATTGCCATGTAAGGGTCATTAAAAAAATTAAAGTCCTGTAATTGCAAAAAAAAGAGGGCATTGATAAATGCCCCCTTTTATTCGTATTCAGTTAAAATAATTATTCAATACTATATGTATAGTATCCCGAATTATTGAGGTATAATGTAATCTTATGTGTGCCTGCGGGAATGGCAAAGTTTTTAGAAGCATCTCCAATATCACCGCCACCATTGGTTAAACTTCCTTTACCGGTATCATCACCATAATTTAAGCTCCAGCTATTATTCGCCCTAAATTTAAAAACATCACCTGCCGCAGTGGTAATGGTACCAGTCCATTTATTATCAGTAGCACTGTAAGTCATTGGTATATCGTTGCTCCAGTTACTGGCAGCAAAACTTCCTATCATGCCCCATGTTGTTTTGGTAGCTGCCCACGTATTGGCAACAGTATTTGCTTCTATATGGTAATATCCCGGGCCGGCCACTGATATATCCCCGCCACTACCACTCAAAGTACCGGCACCAGCATCACCGAGTGCATTGCTCCAATCCGGGGTAGTAGTAAATTTAAATTTATAACTTCCTCCGGCTGGTATATTAATATATCCGTCAAACACCCCATCATTTTGTGGCGAGCCCAGTGTAGGTGCTGTTGCAGGTGTCCATCCCTGGTAATCGCCGGGCACATATAATAATCCAAATTGCTTAACCCTGGTAACAGTGAAGGTGCCACGCTGAAAGTCAACTCTTATCGTGTACATCCCTGTAAGGGCGGGGCCAGGAAAATTGTCATTTAGATTTAAACCAAAATTTCCACCAATATTTAGCCCGGGTAAAGTATTGTTAGCCACGGAATATTTATTATCCCAATTGCCATTTAATGGTAGTAACAAAAATTGCTTACCCCCGTTAAGGTAAAAAGTTCCTTCGTAAGTAACTGAATCTATCGTTGTAAACTTTTGGGCTGCAACAGGCACAGGGTTATCCCATCCCCCCGCAGATGCGTTTCCAACCAGGTATAAAGTTTTGTTTGCCGGTGGTATTACTTTCGGCGGTACTTTATAAGTTTTAATATTCACTTTAAGTGTGTTGGAAACCAGCCTTTCATTATTGTTAGCATAAGAAGATATCATCCTCACTTCCATATCGTAAGCTTTATCATATGCAAAGCCAAAATCCAGCAAAATTGCATTTAGTTCCTTTGCCAGGAAAGCTGTGCTCAATGTTCCTGATATAATTTTTCTGTAGGCTTTAGAAAAGTTTCTGCCTACAGAATCTATTTCTACCACATATTTTAACGAATTGGAATCTGCACTATGTGTTGGCAAAGTCCAATTAAGGGTAAGTGCCGTTTTATTTGAGTCCGCTACAACGGGTGCCACCACCAGCGATGAAGCGCTTAAGCTGCCTGCGGTGCCGCTGCTATACAAGGGCAGGTCATCTATTTTATTGCAGGCTGTAAAAGCGAGTATGATGCAGGCAAAAGTGATGGTTTTTAATATTGATTTCATAAAAATTTTATTTATACCATGTTAATTAAATGGAACTTGCTTTTATAATTTGGTTACGGAGTATTTTCCAGTTTGAAAATTCAACTGAATTTTATAATTTCCACTTGCACCGGGAGCTTTAAAATCCCCACCTTGCGCCTTGAAATCACCCCCATCTACATTGTTGGTATTGTTAGCACCGTCAAAACCATATTTTGTATCCCAGCTACCATACACAGCCAGGAAGAGATAAGAATTACCTGCCACCAATGATACGGTTATCTCATATAGGTTGGGGTTAACTACAGTTAATTTTTGTGCAACCGGTGGTGAATTGGTCCAGTCACTGGGTACTGCGTTTCCTGTAATGTAAAGCGTTCCTGATGCCGGGGGTGTAACCTTTGGAGGGATAGCATACGGCGTAACTACATATTTCAACACATTTGAAAATAATTCAGTTGCAGCACTTCCAGCTATCGATGACTTCACCCTTATTTCGATATTGTGTGGTTTGCCTGCCGACAATTCAAGCTGGTTCAATAAATAATCGTTTATCTCCGTTTGGGTAAATGCTTTTGCTAATTCTTTACCAATGCTCAACTGTTTTCTTTTGGGATTGGTAAAATTTGCACCAGTGGTATCTATTTCAAAAAGATACGTTACATCCTGAGAATTAACTCCGGTAGTAAATTTGTAATCGGGATTGGTCCAAACAAAAGCAATAGCTTCCTTATCCTTATTTACAAAAGATAGTGGGATAGCAGTAGCTTTATTTGCCGTTAGCACCGGGGCGGTGCCTTCTTCCAGGAAAATTTTATTTTCATCTTTTTTACAGGAAAAAAGACTGCCTGTTACAAGGATGCTACCCAGTAAAAGCCTTATTATATTTTTCATATCAAATAATTTATTGTTTTAAAATTCTTACTGTGGATTTTGAACCAGGTTAATGTTTGCATTGATATCCGCTGAAGGCAATGGATATAAATTTCTGTTGATCGATACTGAAGTACCTCCTGGCACGCCGCCTTTCCACGGCCATAAATAAGTGCCTGTAGTAAACTGTTGGAAACGTATCAAATCGGTACGGCGAAAGCCTTCCCAGTATAACTCCCGTGCCCTTTCATCTAGTATAAATTGAGTAGTAAGATCAGTTGAATTGATATTGCCGCTGGTGTTGCCATAGGCCCTTGTACGCAGTGCATTCATATAAGTCAGTGCTTGGTTTACATCTCCGCCTGTGCCATTTCTTTTTACAGACTCCGCGTATATAAAATACATTTCTGGCAGCCGGAAAACCGGCATGTCAATATCCACGAAAACATCATTGGAACCCGGCGTACCTGCCCTTTTTATATTTTTATATTTTGTAATCGCATAACCTTCCGTAAAGGTTGTTTGTGTAATAATTTCCAGGTTTTGCCCGGATTGATAAAACTGGGCCCTCTTATCAGTAGCACCTGATGGGTCAGCAAATTTCTGCACCAGTGCTTTGGTAGTTCTTAAACCGCTCCAGCCACTGTTTACACCTCCGCTTGCAGCACTTATACTGCCACCAATAGATGCATGGGTAAGAAAAGTAGTGCCACCATATCCCTGGGTTTTAGCACCGTCATAATTAATGGTAAAAATAAATTCGCTTGCATTCAGGTGATTATCTGCAAGCATTAACTGGCGATAATCGCTGGATAAAGCATATCCGGCATCAATTACTTTTTTTGAATAAGTAATTGCCTCGGTATATTTTGGTGTGCCAGCATAAACTTCAGCATTTAAATACAGCCTGGCCAGCAATGCCCAGGCAGCGGCTTTATCCGCACGGCCATATTCATTGGTTTTAGGTGCAAGCAGTTCCGCATCAATCGATTTTAACTCAGTTTCAATATAGGCAAACAAATCTTTCCTGGCTATTTGGGGAGGATTGGGGCCTCCTATTTCATTTGCTTCGGTCACAAAGGGAGGGTTTCCAAAAAGATCCATTAAAACCCAGTATTGAAAGGCCCTTAAAAAGCGAACTTCAGCCCTGTATTTACGGATGTTGTCCGCATCGGCGCCGGTTATGTTCCTTCCGGATAATTTACCATCATCTGACTGACGTAAAAATTCATTTACCAATGTGATCTGGTAAAGTGATTTGTAATAAACACCGGTTAAAAACTGGTTGGAAGATGTCCAGTTCATGTTGTGAAAATCCTGTATGCCGGCATCTCCCCAGGCAATTACAGCTTCATCTGTACTTAACTCCTGGGCTTTCCAGTACGACCTGAAAAAATCAGCATTCGCACCTTCATCGCTACCCGGAAAAAATACATCTGCCTGCCCGGCTGGTCCCTGGTTACCAGTTAATGCCATTGACCCGTAAATTTTTGCCAAAGATTGTTTATACCCCTGAGGAGTTGAGTAAACCACTTCTGATGTAACATCATTTTGCGGATATAGGTCTAATTTTTTTGTACAGGATGTAAATACTGAAGCTATTAAAATTAATAGCACGGGTATCTTTATTATATTATTTTTCATATAGAAAATTTTATGCTTTTTCAAAGTAGGTTTTAAAAATCAAGGTTTAAACCGAAAACAAAAGTTCTTGGCCTTGGATAAAAGTTATTATCAATGCCGCCATTTATTTCCGGGTCTGCACCTTTGTATTTGGTAACAATAAATGCATTCTGAACATTTGCATTTGCACGGAGCGATGCTTTTTCATTAAACACTTTACCAATATTATAACCAACATTTATATTGTCCATTCTAAGAAAGGAGGCATTCTGTATATAATAATCTGATTGAAAAAATCTTGGGCCAGAACCTGTAAACCCAGACTCTAAAACATTGCGGGAACCATTGCTTAGAAAATTAAGCGGGTTAATGATATTGCGCTGGATACCTGTACTTGAGTAAACATTGTTGTACATATAATTGCCCAGGCTGGCACGCATTACAAAACCAGCGTTAAATCTTTTATAGTTTACGCTGCTGCTAAAGCCAAGGAAAACATCGGGGTTAGCACTTTTATAACGATACAGGTCTTTATCTGTAATTACACCATCCCTGTCCCTGTCTTCAAAAAGGTTTTCAATTGGCTTGCCGGTTTTGTTATCATACACCTGCTGTAGTACATAAAAGGCGCCCCTGTTGTATCCAACAGAATTGATCAGCACGCTGTTGCCAGTACCTCCGGAGATACCGCCAAATCTTTGTCCGGGATAATTAGGGTCTTCTGTAAATGTGAGTTTGGTGATCCTGTTCCTGTTGTAAGTAACATTAAATCCAAAATCCCAGGTAACATTTTTGTTTCTAACGGGTTGAGTATTGATGGTAAATTCCACGCCTTTATTTTCCATGTTACCCACATTGGATAAAACGACAGCCGCAAAATTGGTACCTGCAGATTGGTTAACATCGTTTAACAGGTCGGTTGTTTTTTTAAGATAAAAATCCAGTCCACCTGAAATTCGGTTATCAAAAAACCCAAAGTCAATTCCAATATTTGAGGTGGCTGTTTGTTCCCACCTTAATTTGTTATTGTAGGCAACGGGGCGGTACATATTGTAGAAAGTATTACCAAACTGGTATTGGGCTGTAGCATTACTAATTGCATAGTTGGCCAGGTAGGAGTAATTGCTGATACCATCCTGCTGGCCAGTAATACCGTAACCGATACGTAATTTAAGATCGGAAACCGTTTTACTGTTTTTTAGAAAGTTCTCGTCTTTTATTCTCCAGGCAAAGGCTTCTGAATGATAGGTGATCCACCTGTTATCAGGATTTATCCTTGATGAGCCATCCGTTCTGACATTTACGGTAAATATATATTTTTGATTGAAGGTGTAATTTAGCCTGCCGTAAAAAGAGATCAGCCTGTTTTGTGGTTTGTCTGTAGCAAATGCCGGATCAGAATTTACCCTTTTTGTCCTATCAACAAAATAGTCTGCGTAATTATAATTGTTGTACGCATTATCGTAAAATCCATAACCGGCAGTTACATCTATCCTGCTTTTTATTGAACGAAGATCCTTCGCATAATTCAAATAAAATTCAAATAGTTTATTATCAATTTTTTGCAGGTATTTATTATTTACCCCTCCTTTACGAATTCCTGCTGTATCAACATCCCTTCTGTATTGCGATTTCACGCTATCATTTACGAAAATAGTTCCAGAACCCTTGGCTATATCATAACCCAGGTTAAGGTTGGCTTTAAGTTCAGGTAAGAAATGAAACTTGTAATCAAACTGGATATTACCAACGCTCCTGTTAACACTGCTCCTGTCATCACGCTCTAATAATAAACTAACCGGGTTGCTAGGTGCAAGCCCTTTTAAGCCTGTAACCGCAGATGGATCCAGCCATTCAAAATACCCTCCATACCTGGGGCTATTTGTCCGTACCGATTGTGTTGGGTCGAAACTTACTGCGGCACCAATTGCTCCTTCGTTCGCAAACCTGCTTTTACTATTAGATGCTTTTATATTAATATCAACTTTTAAATGGTTGTTCAAAAAAACAGGGCTTAGATTTATGCCGGCAGATACCCTTTGTAAATTACCAGTCTTAAGTACCCCATCCTGGTTTAAATAACCTATAGAAACCCTATATGGCATATTGAACTTACCTGTTAAGCCACCACTCATACTTAAATTATTGTCAGTACCAATAGCAGTCTGGTAAATTTCGTCCTGCCAAACGGTGTTAGCTGTTCCCATCAATCCTATCTGTGCAGGTGTGCCAAAAGTGTTTATATAATTCCTGAATTCATCCCCTGACAATACATCAATCTTTTTTGACACTTTGCCTGCAGAAACCAGCGTACTAAAATTAAAAGTAGGTTTACCCCTTCTCCCTTTTTTAGTGGTGATAATAATAACACCATTTGATGCCCTTGAACCATAAATAGCCGCAGCGGATGCATCCTTTAAAATTGTAAAGGTTTCTATATCGTTGGGATTGATTAGCGCCAATGCATTGGCAGAGCCAGCTATTCCTCCACCGCTCAACTGTACTCCATCAATTATAATCAACGGGTCATTACTGGCACTAAGAGACGCCCCTCCCCTGATCCTGATAGTACTGCCTGCTCCTGGAGCACCGCCATTGGAGGTGATATTTACCCCGGCTACTTTTCCAAGTATCAATTGCTCAGGTGTGGTGATGGCACCTTTTATAAAATCTTTTGAGGAAATGGCTGTTACAGAACCGGTGAGGTCTTTTCTTTTGGAAGTTCCATAACCAGTTACAATTACTTCATTTAGTTGCTGGCTGGTTGCAACTAAACTAATGTTAATAGAATTACTTAAACTAATGGTCGCTTCTTTTTGTAAAAAACCAATGGAGGTAAAAACAAGGGTGGCATCTTTAGGCACTTGTATGCTGTAAGTACCATCACCAAGAGTTTGGGTTGAAGTTTTAGTTCCTTTAATGGTAACCGAAACCCCCGCAACTGGCGTCCCTTCTTTTGAGTCAGTAACTTTGCCGGTAACAACATTTTGCGCTATACCTGCCGCTGATATGAGCAGTAACACAATCGTGTGCACAAGAAATTTACTAAGCTTTCGCATTTTCTTTTTCATCTGATTAATTTTTATAATGGCGTGTAAGTAATGGAAAGGCTTAATGGAAGAAAGACAGTTTACTAAGTATGGAAAACATCAAAATTCTTTCTCTTTAGCAGCATTTCGTTAGTTAATATAGCAACCACTATCGTTTAAAATAAAGGCTTTTTTCGTAAGTGTAATTATTACACAACTAATTGTGTAATAATTACACAATATAGAATGATTTTTTGATAAAAAAATATTTGTTAAACTTTTTTTCTGAAATCTTTAAGTTGAGTAATCAATTAAAAGGGAGTATATAATTTTGCCCAGCTTAAATTCTCAAAGTGCAGTAGGTTATAAAACTTTGAAGGCTAAAAGTATATTCCCACCCATCTTTTTTGTTTCTTATCATACTTCTTATAGTCAAACTTGTAGAGCTTACCTGGGCGGTGATGAACATTTTGTTCCATCTCATTAAGATCTACTAAAAAATCCATCGCAAAGAATTTTTTTCGAAAATTTCTACGGTCCATTTTAATATCCAATATGGCTTCGTATAAATTCTGCAGATCCCTTAAAGAAAATTTTTGAGGAAGAAGATTAAATCCTAACGGATGTTCCTGAACTCTTTTTTGTAGCTGTTGCAAACATTTATCAAAAATTTCCTGGTGATCAAATGCCAGGTCAGTCACATTCTTAACATCGTGCCAATGAAGTTCGTTATCTAATATATTTAGTTTGTGATGTTGGATATTTATTAATGAACAATAGGCAACCGTTACAACTCTACCGGCAGGATGACGGTTAACGGTGCCAAATGTATTTACCTGCTCCAGGAATACATCGCTTAAGCCAGTTCGCTGTTTTAAAATGCGGTAAGCTGCCCCATCCAGGTCCTCATTAGGAAACACCAAGTCGCCTAATAATGACCATTTACCTGCATACTTTTTAAGATCACTTCTAATAAGCAATACCTTTAATTTAGCTTCATCAAAACCAAATATGATACAATCCACTGATAATGCTATTGTGTTGGTGTTTTCAACTTCAGATTGTATTACTTGTAATGTTTTTATTTTTTTAACTGTTTTGGCTCCTTGTTCTGTTAGCATTTCCTTTTTATTGAATATTTAGATTTAGTGGGATTTTTAAATTCTTGCCTGCAACTACGGTAAAACTGCCCCCTGTACTTATCGTTTGAGGCGTATTTAAAATACATTCCCCTTCGGGTTGTGGACTAATTATGATCTCTGAGCCCGAAGGCAATGGAGTTGGGGGAACAGCATTATAACTCCAGTTAACAGGATCGGTCCAGTTGCCGCTGCCAATAAAATTATACACAGTGGCGGGCTGGTAAATATATACATGATATTCACCCGGCTGTAACGTAATGCTTTGGGCTGCGGATACAAGATCAAACGTGTTACCAGTAGCGCCGTTTATGCCTGCACCCGTTCCATTGCTGAGGTAATTGTACCATTTACCACTTGTTTGAAAAGTAATGCTACGGGATTGAGGCACCACATCAAAATTGGCAATCACCGTTACCTTCATACCATTGGCCGCAGGATCCATTATTTGAAAACTTTTATACAAACCATTGTTATCATAAAAATCATAGCTGAAAGCGGTGCTGTTAAAAACATTCGGATTTGATAAGCGAAGATTAATTAGCCGGGAGTAGGCATTGTATAATTTTAGCCGGTTGGGATCGGACATGTATTGCCAAAGCGATGGTTTATTGCCAATGCGGCCATTAAAATTTATTGAGGTATCGTATCCTCTTTCACCAAACTGCCAGATCATTTTGGGGCCGGGCACAGTAAAGAAAACCGCGGCGGCCGCGGCTTGCCTTTCAAGAGCAGTGGCCAGGTTTTTTACATTGTAACTGCCTGAATTATTACCAAACTGAAGGTTTTTATACATCAGCCTTTCTTCATCATGGCTTTCCATATAATCCATTCCGGATGGCGTGGTAAATTGCTGCTCGCTGCTGTTATAAACAACTTTAGAAAAATTTGAATTGCTGGCATACCCCATGGTTGCCTGGTTGTAAGTATCAGTATTTTTGCCCCATAAAATAAACCCTTTATTGGCGTACAGTTTTTCTTCGGCACGTTGTTGTCCTAAAAATTCAAGTATCATATAAGTGCCGGGAAATTTAGGAACTATAGAATCGTAATACCTGAATAAATTGTCCACCCTGCTGCCATCAAAATTTTCAACAGTAGTAGTAGTAGAAACAACCTGCGTAAATCCCTTTGCCAGGTCAAGCCGGTAGCCATCCACCTTATATTCCTGTATCCAATATTCCATTGCCCTCGATACCCAATATTGACTAGCTGAAGAAGTATGTTTAACATCTTCAAACACGCCGTAAGGATGTGGTGTTGTGGGGTTTAACCAGGGGTTATTGGCTGCAGGCCGGTTATTGGCACCATCCCAATATAATTTTCCCTGGGGTGAATTGTAACTATCCAGATGATTATATACTACATCTAAAATAACTGCAATCCCATTTTTATGGCATAGGTCGATAAACTCTTTAAACTTGTTTTTGGTACCATAAGCTTTATCAAGCGCCAGGTAAAAAGTGGGGTTGTAGCCCCAGCTTTCGTTACCGGTGAATTCATTTACCGGCATCAGCTCAATGGCATTTATGCCCAGCCTTTTAAAATAACTGATGGTATCAATCAACATCTGGTAATTGCGGGCATCGCCAAAATCACGTACCAGCAGTTCATAAGTAATTAAATTTCGTTTGTCGGGTTTTACAAAATTTGTTACCTGCCAGTTATACGGAGCGGTGCATGTTTGCAATACACTTACAAAGCCATTGGTACCTGCCGATACATTTACATTAGCAGGATATGGTTTAAGCCCCGGGTAAGTTGCTGCCGGAATGTATTGGTCATTCCAGGGGTCCAGTATTTTTTCAGTATAAGGGTCAGCAATATAAATAGTATTGTCAACCAGGTATTGAAAGGCATATTCAGTACCCGCAGTAAGCCCATAGATGGTTAGCCAGTAATAATTTCCATCAGGTGTTTTATTCATTTGAAACTGCGTTTGTGGCTCCCAGTTATTGCCGGCAAAATCACCCAGCACCACGGCATTTATTTTGTTGGGCGCATACAATACAAGCGTTACCGAATCGCAGCCGGGCCAGTAATTGATACCTTGTTTAACGCCTGCAGGTAATGCGGAAATATTATTGGCTGGTGGCAGGTAAAACTGCACAGTATCATAATAACTTATGCCACCTGCAATTAGCTCTGCAACTATCCGTTGGTTGCCGGTGCTGCTTACAACAGGGCTGCCGGCAATTGTAGCTGTGCCTGTTAAAGGGCCTGTAATTTTTGTGCCGTTATAATATAAATTAAGTGTGCCGGTTGTGTTAGATGCAATGGCGGTAACTGGTACAGCCTGGCCAATGGCTGCGGTAACCGGTTCATTCGATATATTATTGGCTGGTATAATAAACGGCTGGGTAAACTGGATAAAGTTGCCGCCTGCTGCATATATTGGCACAAACATATCCCCTCCATCTATATTCCTTTGTACTTTATTACCTGCAGCATCCCTAAACAATATCCCAATTTTTAAAATGGTTTCCCCGGCTGGTACACCACCTGAACCTGCATTAAAATATGACCGTGGGTTGGTAATGGTAAACGACCATTTGTTATTGCCCAATGCAGTTGCAACAGGCGCAGTGGTACTTCCCCAGGTGGTAGGGGTATAGCGCCAGTAAGCACCGGGTGTGCTTAAATTGGTAACCACCCCAAAGTGCATATACACGTCGCCGGTATAACCCAGCAAACCCTGGTTGCCTTTTGTAGCATCCATGGTTATGGTGATAGTTGAATTATCTGTTGAAAATTGTGGCGACCAGGATAGCAATTGAGATTCGGCAGTGGTCAAAATGAAAAAGAGGCAGGCAGAGAGCAGAAGTTTCACCATATAGCTAAGTTTAATGCGTAAATTAAACACATTATGGGATATACCAAAAACTGAATGGATTATTTTTAGTGGCCATAGTTTGTATATTGATTAATACTGAGAGTTAATACACTGCCGAATTGAAAATATTCTGATGCAAGTCACTAACCTATTTTCTATTAATGTTCAAAGAATATAATTTTTTTTATTGCCCGAACATTTGATCCCTGATTAAGCTTCGATGGCGTCGCACTCTTGTACATTTTATCAATGGGCAACTTTATCCACGTTGTAATTATCCAAACATTAGCGACGGTTTATTTGGGTATTGTTGTACGTTATATCTTTATGGCGCATAGAAAAAACAATGTATGGATTACTAATTATAATGTGGGAAAAAGATCCACATAGGTATGACGCACAAGGGAGTGACACAACGATGTTGACCAATGATAAACTGCTTGACCAATAAATGTATTTGCGAACAGTTGGTTCTTTTTACCGGTAGATTTTTAACTTTGATAATCTAAACAAGTATATGTATCAACCACAGCAAACCAGGGAACTTCAGCAACAAACCACCGAATGGTTAACATCGGTAAATGAATTAAAAGCGCCCACTACCGCACCTGCAGAAATTGAAGTACTGAGGAATATTCTCCGGTTTCATGAATATCGTTATTACGTGCAAAACGATCCGCTCATCAGTGATTTTGAATATGATACCTTGTACAAATATTTACAAAATCTTGAAAATGAAAACCCCGCTTTAGTAACCACAGACTCACCCACACAACGGGTAGGTAAAGGCCTGGTAAATGAATTTTTAAAAGTTGACCACCTTGTACCAATGCTATCGCTTGAAAACTCCTACAATGCAGAAGACCTGTTAGATTGGGATAGAAAAGCCAGGGAGCTATCAAAGCTACCTGAAATTGAATATTGTGTGGAGCCAAAATTTGATGGTGCAAGTATTTCATTGATTTACGATAATGATTTACTGTCAAGATCTGCAACAAGGGGAGATGGGGTAACAGGAGATAACATCACTTTAAATACCAGGCAAATAAAATCCGTTCCCCTCTCGGCTAAATTTACGAAATACAGTATTGATCAAATTGAAATAAGAGGCGAAGCATTGATTAATAAAAATAATTTCAAAGCATACAATGATAAATTGATCCAGGAAGGCATCCCACCTTTTGCTAACCCCAGGAATTCTGCAGCCGGGTCTTTACGAATAAAGGATACTGCCGAAGTAGGCCGTAGAAATCTGGAAGTTTTTTTATACCATGTTAGCTACATAACTGTTGTGCGAACTTCATCATTAAATAACGATGACAACAGTAATGAGGCTATACCCCCTCAAACCCATTCCGGTATGCTGGATATGCTTTGGAACCTTGGTTTTAGAAGTCCGAAAAAAGAAATGAAAGTGGTAACAGGTATTGAGAAAGTGATTGAGTATGTAAAAGAATTTGAAACTAAAAGAGATGACTTGCCTTATGAAATAGATGGCATGGTTGTAAAAGTAAACGATTTAAACCTGCAGGAAAGGTTAGGCATGACATCTCACCATCCGCGGTGGGCAATTGCTTATAAGTTTAAAGCCAGGCAGGGTACCAGTAAGTTGATTGGTGTAGAGTTTCAGGTTGGTCGCACCGGGGCAGTAACGCCTGTTGCAAAAATAGAACCGGTACAGGTGGGTGGGGTTACAGTTGGCAGTATTTCTATACACAACGAGGAATATATAAGGGAAAAAAACCTGATGCTCGGAGACACTATTTTAATTGAACGCAGCGGAGATGTAATACCACAGATTGTAAAATCATTTCCTGAATTGAGGACGGGTAATGAAAAGCTGATACAGTTTCCAACACATTGCCCTGTATGCAATGATTTACTATTTAAGCCAGAAGGAGAAGCAGTGTGGCGGTGTATTAATATAAATTGCAAGGCACAGGTGGTAGAAAGAATAATACACTTTGTAAGTAAGGATGCAATGGATATAAAAAGTTTTGGCGATGCGAATGTGCGCAAATTCTTTGACCTGTCTTTATTAAACGATGTACCGGGAATTTATCATTTGGATTTTGAGGTGATCAGTAAAATGGAGGGCTTTGGAAAAAAATCTATTGATAATTTACTGGCTGCAATTGAACAATCAAAAAAACAGCCACTGCACCGGTTGATATATGGACTGGGAATAAGGTATGTTGGTGAAACCACTGCAAAAACTTTGGCAAATGCGGTACATCATCTTCTTGATTTTAAAGATTATAGTGTGGAGCAATTGCAAAACCTTGAAGATGTTGGTACTAAAGTGGCCGGAAGTATCTACCAGTTTTTTCACAATGATGATAATTTGAACATGCTAACTAAACTGGAAGCTTTGGGGATATCATTAAAAAATCAAAAAAAACAAATCACTGGCAATGGAAGCTTTACCGGGCAAACATTTTTATTTACCGGAACAATGGTGCAATTAAAAAGAAGTGATGCCGAAGAACTGGTAGAAAAAAATGGAGGTAAAATAGTAAGCGGGGTTAGTACTAAACTAAACTACCTGGTAGTGGGAAGCGATGCAGGAAGCAAACTGGAAAAGGCCAAGAAAATACAATCTATAAAAATAATTAATGAAGAAGATTTTATAAAAATGCTACCAACTTAGCATTATTTTTTTTATATTTAATGGGTAGCCATTCTACCCGGTTTAATAATTCGTATAGGCAATATAGTTTGCCCATATTACTTTACCTAAATACTATTGTTATATGATAAAGAAAATTGCTGGTGAAACCTGGAAACAACTACAATTCGCCGGCCATAAACAACTTCGAAAAAAATACGCAGTATCTTCAACAGGCAGGGCTGCCAGCTATTCAGAAGACATCAATGAAGATGGTAAAATTTTAAATGGTTCTTTAACTTCAGGCTATCGAACGCTTAATCTTCATTTGGAGCAGGGCAACGGTACAATCTATCTACACCGGGAAATTGCAAAATTATTTTGCAAAAAGCCTTCTCCCAAATACAAATTTGTAATTCACCTGAACCATAAAAAACAGGACAATAATTTTAACAACCTTAAATGGGCTACCATGCAAGAGGTAGGTAGCCATCAGCAAAGCAGCCCGCAAAAAATTGCCTACAAAAAAAGGCAGGCTAATAAAACAGAGGGGCTAAAATTAAATGTAACAATGGTGAAGGCTATAAAAGAAGCAATTAATAATCCTAAGCGTAAGCTTACTTATAAAAAAATGGCAGAAAAATATGCTGTAAGTGAAATGACATTGTATAGAATAAAAAGTGGTGAAAACTGGAGTAAGGTAAAATAAAAAGGAAGTTGGTAAACATAACAAGGGAATTGGATATAGTCCAGTTCCTTTTTTTATATCTGCTACCACCTAAAAGGTGATAATGATATTTTACCGCTGTCTGATATTAATTTTGAGGGTAAACCATTCTGCAAAAGTTTTGAAATAAACTGCGGACAAATTTTGTATAATGCAGGTAAAGCTCCACATGTGTATGACGTACAAGTGAGTGACACAACGATGTTGCCCAGGACTACGAAGCCGGAGCAACAAAAAAAAATTGTTTAAGCCAGCATAATAATTGCAGTTAGCTCAAAGAATTTAAATACCAATAATAATAAAAGAGATCATTATGCTACAGGGATCGACCATTGAATTTTTAAAGGACTTAAAAGAAAATAATAATAAAAATTGGTTTGAAGAGCATAGAACAAACTTTGAATCTGCAAAGGCTGATTTTTCTTTATTTGTTGAAGTAATTATACAGGAAATTTCAAAATTTGATGAACCCATCGGCCTGTTAAAACCTAAGGACTGCACTTTCCGCATAAACCGGGATGTTAGGTTTAGCCAAAATAAAACACCTTATAAAACCAATATGGCCGCATCTTTTAGCCATGGTGGTAAAAAAGCCATGATTGCAGGTTATTATTTTCATTGCGAACCAAACTTCAGTTTTGCAGCGGGTGGTTTTTATATGCCAATGCCGCCTGAATTAGCTAAAATAAGGCAGGAAATTGACTACAGTTTTGATGAATGGACAAAGATTATTAAGCATAAAAAATTTAAAAGTTTATTTCAAAAAGGGATAGAAGGCACAGATATGCTTAAAAGGCCACCCAAAGGTTATAATGAAGAAAACCCTGCGATTAATTTTTTAAAAATGAAAGGATTTGTTGTAAGTCATCCTTTTACAGATACAGGAGTACAAAACAAAAAAGCTATAAAAGAGATAGCAAGTTGTTTTGAAGCAATGAAACCAATGATTGATTTTCTTAACCGGGCAGTAGAGTAGAATTATACCCGTACCCTTTCATTCATGTTACAAATTAATGTTTGATAACAGGGCAGCCTACTTCATTGCTCTTTCCAAAGCGATAAAGCAAGCCTACAGTATGAGAATGGTAAAAATCTTTCTTTTCCGGATTTGCAGCAAGGCTAAACCCATCTAAATAATCTGTAAATGTGTACCTGAAATTTGTTTCAGCAGTTAACGATAATTTTGGTATCAGGTAAATTTCAGTTCCTATTCCCAGGGGTATAATCAATGCGGCACGTGGTGGTGTTCGCTTTATATCATTGCTAAGGCCATTGAGTATTTTTGTATTGGTTGCGAAATAAGTATTATTAAATCTGCTGTAGTCCCTGCTAACATTTATCAAACTAATACCTGCGCCTGCAAATAAATAGGGCGAAAATCTTTTGCCCAATTCGTTGCCATTATTACTATACATATTCCAAACCAGTAATTCAGATATTTCGAGCATGGGCGAAGTAAATGTAAAGTTCCTTTCTTTTCGCCAAGATGGTATATCATAGCTGGCATCATTTCCATAGAGTTTTCCAAAAGCTATATTTGTACGCAACAAAAATGAAGGATTTAAAACCCTTGAAACATATACACCAACCACCGGCTTCATAGTACTGTATGAACCAATATCAGATGGGGTAAGGTCTCCCTGGTAAATCAATATTCCCCCGTTTACCCCAACCTGCCATTTGCTTAAAGCATTTTGAGCCCATGTGTAAGATGTGCCTGTAACAATAAATAAAATAATAAATGTAAATGAGTGAATACGCTGCTGCATAGATTTAATTTTAAGAATTAATAATAATTCTCACGCAGTCAGGTTAAAGAAATTGGTAAAATGTGCAGGTAAAACTCAATGCATATTTACTATGGGAAATAAATGATTTTTTAATGTAGATTATATCAAAGGTATAATGCACGGATTCTTAAAAAATTGTTTAGATAAGTCATAAAGAAATCATAAAATGAATTTAAGACGTTTTTCAGGGTTTTGTAATTTGGTTATTTTCTAAAAAAATATCTCATGCAAAATAAGAAGCTGTCTAAAATGATTTATTAACCAGCCTCGGTATATCAAAGCAGTAACAGTGGCGACAGTCTATCCCGTATTTTTATCTGGACTCCGTTCAACAATGGTAAAAATTGCATCATTGATTATAACACAGTTTATAAAACTAAATTAAGACAGCATTTTAAAAAGAATTTGTATTTCTACCTATTGTTTATTTTAAGCAAACTCAAAACAATAAAAGCATAAAACGGCACTTCAAAATTTGGGATAATTTAGCGCCAGCATAGCGTGCAAAACTTAAATTCTACTTTATTTTCAAAAACATTAAGTGCTTAAAAAAGAGTGGCCAGAGATAAAAATCTCCGGCCTTGCTTACCTCTGAAACCACAAGAAAAAAAGTTAAAATATTATTATAAGGATATATTAATTGAATACTACACACTATAGGAAACCTATCTGGAAGGGCTTTCATTAAGATTGGAGGAATTTACCACTGAGCAGGTTGTAAAAGTAGTATAATTCCTGAATAAATATAATTTTTTTTTATAAGCAATCCGTGAGCCTTTTAAATCCACACATTATCAACGGATATTTTTGTTTTTTACCCTTGTAACGTATATGTAGATTTATATTTACCAAAACCCCTGGAAAACTTTTAATCTACTTAAGCCCACTCTCCCAATTTTACAGACCTGTTTTTATTTCTTAGGCGATAACTACCATTTTAAAACCCTTTTTAAATCCAAATTACCTATCAATTCAATAAATATCAGCTCACTACAATTATTGCCAAATGAAAAAACTAATATGCGTTAGTTTTACAAAAATTTACTTTCTTAATGGCTAAGATATTTAATAGCAAAAATAGTACCCGAAAAGATGTTATAATACAAAAAGCAGCCATGTTGTATAAATCAAAAAGTTATGCAACTGCATCTATGAGAGAATTAGCTGAAGCCTTAGGTGTAGAGGCTCCAAGTTTGTACAATCATATTGGTTCTAAAAGCGAATTGCTGCAAATCATCTGTTTTAAAGTAGCAAACAATTTTATAGAACAAATTAAAGCGATACAAAGTGGGGGAGATACAAATGCCGTAAAAATTGAAGCCATTATTCGGTTTCATATAAAAATGATGCTCGACAATTTTGATGAAGTGTATGTTTCCAATCATGAGTGGAAGCATTTAAAGGAGCCCTTTCTCACTGATTTCTTAAATACCCGCCGTAGTTATGAGCAAAGCCTTGTTAACCTGGTTGAAGCTGGTATTGAAACCAATGAAATAAAACCTGTTAATGCTTATGTAGCAGTACTAACTATATTATCAGCAGTACGTGGCCTAGAGTTTTGGCAACGAAACAAAAAGAATATCCCCCAGCAGGTATTGGAAGATGATATGGTACATCATTTACTAAATGGCATTCTAAATTAAAATTATGGCAGTACATTTTCACCCGCTTACTATAAAACAACTCAATAAAGAAACACCAGATAATGTTGTTATAACTTTTGATGTACCGGAAAAAATCCAGGAGCTTTTTCAATATACACAAGGGCAAAACCTAACCTTAAAAGCTACTATCAATGGAGAAGAAATTCGTCGTTCATATTCTATTTGCTCTGCCCCCTTTGAAAATAAAATTAGTATAGCAATAAAAAGAGCACCGTTGGGTAAATTTTCAGGTTACGCCAACGATTACCTGCAAATAGGGGATACGCTGGAGGTGCTTCCTCCTACAGGAAGATTTTTCACTAAGCTGGAACCAACAAATAAAAAAAATTACCTCGCTTTTGCAGCAGGCAGTGGCATTACACCTATCATTTCTATTATTAAAGCTACTTTATCAACCGAGCCTTTAGGTTCATTCACGCTGGTTTACGGTAACCGCAGCCGAACCTCCATTATGTTTTTTGAAGAGTTAGAAGGACTGAAAAATAAATATGTAAATCGCTTCAATTTTATCAATATCCTCAGCAGGGAAAAAACAGAATCGCCTATAAATTTTGGCAGGATCGAACATAAAAAATTAACTGAACTAACTAAGCTAATCCCATACAACAGTTTTGATGATACTTTTATTTGCGGGCCGGAATCAATGCTTTTTTGTGTAAAAGACTTTTTGGAACAGCAGGGGATAAACAAAAAAAATATTCATTTTGAGCTTTTTACAACACCAGGCCAAAAAGAAGTTAAGCCTCTAATAAAAAAAGAAGAAAAGGATAAACTACCAAAAAACAAGGTTACAATAAAGCTGGATGGCCGGTCCTTTTCTTTTGACCTGGCGGCCAACAATGATAGCATTTTAGATGCTGCTTTAAAGCTGGGTGTCGATTTACCCTTTGCATGCAAAGGAGGGGTATGCGGTACCTGCAGGGCAAAAATTACAGAGGGCCAGGTAGAGATGGATACCAATTATGCATTGGAATCCGAAGAGATTCACGAAGGTTTTATTCTCACCTGCCAGGCCCACCCCACTACAAAAAATGTGATGGTAGATTTTGATCTGAGATAAAATTTGTAAGATTATCTGAACCTCTGCTAAAAGCCAACTTAACTAACGAGCGTTAGTTTTTATTATATTTGTATCCTAAATTTCATCCTGATGAACATAGCAGACTTTGAAGAAATATTTCAGCACAAAGTAAATAGTGAAATTAAAATTGAGCCTAAAGACTGGATGCCCGACGCTTACCGCAAAACAAATATCCGCCAGATAAGCCAGCATGCACATAGTGAAATAGTAGGCATGTTACCAGAAGGCAACTGGATATCAAGAGCGCCGTCCTTAAAAAGAAAAGCTGTACTGATAGCAAAGGTGCAGGATGAGGCAGGCCATGGTTTGTACCTGTATTCGGCAGCAGAAACGCTGGGCGTTACCAGGGATCAAATGATAAATGATCTGCATAGCGGCAAAGCAAAATACTCTTCAATTTTTAATTACCCCACTTTAACATGGGCAGATATGGGAGCCATCGGATGGCTTGTAGATGGTGCCGCAATTTTAAACCAGGTGATGTTGTGCCGTACATCTTATGGCCCTTATGCCAGGGCAAATGTGCGTATTTGCAAAGAGGAAAGTTTTCACCAGCGCCAGGGATTTGAGTCCCTGCTGGTTTTAAGCAAGGGCAATACTGAGCAAAGAGCAATGTGCCAGGATGCCATTAACCGCTGGTGGTGGCCCAGCCTCATGATGTTTGGCCCTAAGGATAGCGAAAGCACTAACAACGATCAAAGCATGAAATGGAAAATAAAACGCAAAACCAATGATGAGCTCCGGCAGCAATTTGTAGATATGATTGCCGGCCAGGTAAAGTTATTAGGCATGACCTTGCCAGATAAATCATTGCTATGGAACCAGGAGCGAAATCATTACGATTTTGGAGAAATAAACTGGGCAGAATTTTGGAATGTTGTAAAAGGAAACGGCCCCTGTAACAAACAGCGTTTAGCCGCCAGGGTTAAGGCGCACAATGATGGTGCATGGGTAAGGGAAGCAGCAATGGTGTATGCCGAAAAAAGGAAGGCGAGGGAGGAAAAGAAAGTAGCCTGATTTTTAAAATTATTCTTTATTCCCGCCATGTTAACATCGCAATTATTTACAAAAAAAGATTTTGTTGCCCGGGCTGAGAATCCCTGGGCATCATCGTTGCGTCGCACTCGTGTACTGCATACCAGCAGGGATCTTTTCCTACATTTTAGATAAACATTACAAGTATTATTTGCATCGGAACTTTTAAAAATTTGATGATGAACATTTCAATAAAAAAATATTTTTACGGAGATATCCCTGAACAAGGTGCAGGGGAAACAGAAAATAAAAATGCTCCAATCCCTTTTTTGGAAAGTATAAAAGCATGGCCCCTTTGGGAAATTTTTATCCGAAGTAAACAGGGGCTTGATCATAAACATGCCGGCAGCCTTCATGCAGCAGATGCTGCCATGGCTATTGAAAATGCAAGGGATGTTTACACAAGAAGAATGGAAGGGGTAAGCATTTGGGCGGTAGAGTCAAAATATATACATGCCAGCAACCCGGATGAAGCTGAATCTATGTACGAACCGGCAAAAGATAAAATATACCGGCACCCTACATTTTATAATCTCCCGGATGAAATAACGCACATGTAAAAGCCTCCCCCAGCCCCTCCAAAAGAGCGGCTTAGGAAGTGAATATAATTTAAAGATATTTAATTATGCAGGAAGCATCAAACTTAAATCCCGAAAAGAACCTACGTTTATCAGGCTCTTCTGAAATTACCCCTTCTGGTGGTGGGGTGGCCTTCCTTCTTCATCTTGCAGATAATGCTCTAATACTTTCCCAGCGAAATAGTGAATGGTGTGGTCATGGCCCAATACTGGAACAGGATATTGCTATCACAAATATTTCACTCGACCTGCTTGGGCAGGCAAGAAATTTTTATCAATACGTCGCACAGCTTATAAATGAAAATGCCGGCATTTCATTAGCGCCAAAAGCAGCACCGTCAGGAGAAAATTTGACAGTTGCTTCAGAAGACAGCCTTGCTTATTTAAGAACTGAAAGGGAATTTAAAAACTGCCTGTTAGTAGAACAGCCCAATGGCGACTGGGCACAAACAATCCTGCGCCAGTTTTTTTTTACTGCGTATCAATTTTATTTATACCAGCATTTACAAAACAGTAAAGATGAGCAAATTGCTGCCATTGCCACCAAGGCATTAAAAGAAGTAACCTATCATCTTCGGTGGAGCAGCGAATGGGTAATACGCTTAGGCGACGGCACAGCAGAAAGCCATGAAAGAATGTTGAACGCTATTGATGAATTGTGGAGTTATACCGGTGAATTATTTGAAGCGGCAGGGTATGAATTTCCGTTAATTGCCGAAGGAATTGCAGCAGATTTATTATTTATAAAAGATAAATGGCAGGCCAAAATTGAAGAGATATTTATGGAAGCAACTTTGCCACTGCCTGTAAATACGTTTATGCACCAGGGTGGAAAAGAAGGGTTGCATAGTGAACACCTGGGATATATTTTAGCTGAATTGCAATATATGCAAAGAACATATCCCGGCAGTGAATGGTAAATCATAAGGGTTAAAAAAATAATTCACCGATATAAAAATGACAGTGATACAAAATAATTTATTTCAAGATACAGGCATAACAGAACAAAAAATCTGGGATGTACTTAGCATGGTCACTGACCCTGAAGTTCCTGTATTGTCTATACTTGATCTCGGCATTGTTAGAGAGGTAATTATTCACAATCAAAATGCCGGAGAAAATATTTTATCAGTTGAAATCATCATTACGCCAACCTATACCGGCTGCCCGGCTATGGACATGATCAGTATGAATATAAAGTTGGCCTTTTTGGAAAAAGGGTATAAAAATATCATCATCACTTCCGTACTTTCACCCGCCTGGACTACAGATTGGATGAGTGAAGCAGGCAAAGAAAAATTAAAAGCTTATGGCATTGCCCCTCCTCAATTAAACCCGGCCGGGTTGCACAAAGGCAGGATGGAAAAATTATTTAAAGAAGAAAAAAATATCGGATGCCCTTTGTGCAATTCCATTAACACCCGTTTAATTTCGCAGTTTGGCTCTACTGCCTGCAAGGCTTTGTACCAATGCAATGATTGTAAAGAGCCTTTTGATTATTTTAAATGCCATTAGTTTCATAGGTCAACCGCAAAGAATAGTTCTCATGCTAGATAAATTATTTCAAAATCAATATTGATATGAGTACCATTTTATTAGAAATAAAAGAAAACGTTGCTATCATCCGGCTTAATCGGCCCGAAAAATTTAATGCATTTAACCGGGAAACTGCTTTGCTTTTGCAACAGGTTTTAGATGACTGCGCTGCTGATAAAAATGTGAGGGCAATTTATCTTACCGGCAACGGAAAGGCTTTTTGTGCCGGGCAGGATTTGGGTGAACTAGCCGGTGAAAGCCCACCGGGATTTGAGGTGATATTAGCAGAACATTATAACCCAATTCTACTTCGCATCCGCAATATTGAAAAACCAGTAGTGTGTGCAGTAAACGGTGTTGCTGCCGGTGCCGGTGCAAATATTGCCCTTTGCTGCGATGTGGTGGTGGCTACCGAGGCTGCTACTTTCATCCAGGCTTTTAGTAAGATTGGGTTAATACCGGATAGCGGGGGCACATTTACATTACCTCGTTTAGTTGGCTTTCAAAAAGCATCTGCGCTTATGATGTTGGGGGATAAGGTAACTGCTACAGAAGCAGAAAGAATGGGTATGATCTATAAAGTTTTTACAGATGAAAGTTTTGCAGAAGAAAGTATGAAGATTGCTGTAATGCTTTCGCAGATGCCTACTAAAGGGCTGGCCTACACGAAGCAGGCTTTGAACGCCTCGCTTACTAACTCATTAGAGCAACAATTAAATACTGAAGACAAGCTGCAATTTGCTGCCGCACATACATACGATTATAACGAAGGCGTGGCTGCATTTTTAGAAAAAAGAGCACCGATATTTAAAGGGGAATAAACTGTTTTGACACTTTATTTTGAATGCAGATTTCTATTACCTTTTTAAAGAAATTGTAGGTAAAGCCCCTCATTGATTTACTGCACAAGAGGGCGATGCAAGGATGTACCACATGGCTTCTTAGCCCGGACAAAAAAGTGTATTTATTTGTTTTGCATTGCCACCAAAGAAAAAGTTTATCTTTTATTAATCCATCTCTACCACAGCTTTTATAACACCAGTTGAGGGATCAAGCCAGGTTTCAAACACCTCAGTTAAGCCACTAAATTTCACCGGGTGAGTAATATAAGTTGTTGGGTTTACCCATCCTTTTTTCATAGCATCCATTACATGATTAAAATCCTGCCTTGTAGCATTTCTGCTACTCATGAGCGTTGTTTCACGTTTATGAAATTCAGGATGACTGAAACTGATGAACTCTTTTTGTAAGCCGATCAAAACAAACCGTCCACCATGGGCCAGGTATTGCAATGCATTGTTGATGGCCTTTTGGCTACCGGTTGCATCAATTACTACCACCGGCATATCGCCGTTCGTTATTTTGCTCAACCTTGCTATTACATCTTCAGTGGAGCCATTGATTGTGTGTTTAACATTCAGCTTGTCTTTACAAAACTGCAAACGCTGATCATTTATATCCAGTGCAATTACATGTGCTCCTGCAATACGGGCAAATTCCAGGGTGCCCAAGCCAATTGGACCGGCACCAATCACCAGCACAAATTCATCTTTTTGTACATTGGCACGGCGCACGCCATGGGCACCAATTGCCAATGGTTCTACAAGGGCTAGTTCATCGTAACCAAGCCCCTGGCTTTTAACCAATGAATAAGAAGGCACTGAGAGAAAATCGACCATTCCACCATCAATATGTACACCACAAACTTTAATATTTGTGCAGCAATTTGGTTTACCATTTCGGCAGGCAATACAAACACCGCAATTAAAATAAGGGATAATTGTAAGTGCCTCACCTTTTACAAAATCATCTGCCCCATCTGCTTCCACAAATTCTGCGGCAAGCTCATGACCCAATATTCTTGGGTAATTAAAATAAGGTTGTGTGCCTTTAAAAGCATGCAGATCTGTACCGCAAATACCGACGCGTTTTATTTTTATTATGGCACAACCGGGTTTTGCAACAGGTTCAGCTATTTCTGCATATTCAAACTGCCCCGGTTGTTTACAAATGAGTGCTTGCATATTTTTTTATTTTATAACCCACAACATACATACATTTTTTTATGGAATTAATATTAGGCCATGCCGGCAGCAATTCTTAAAAAAGTTTATACGAATACCTTGTAAAAAAAATTTGTCCGGGCCTTAAAGCATTGTGGTATATCGTTGCAAATATGACTTTGTCATTTATACTTTTTATCAAAAAGTATAAATGATCCCTTTTGTATTAAATCCCTATGTGGAACTTTTCCTGTAGTATATTTTGTATTGTTTCTCATAATCTAATATGAAAATTATATTTGGAAGCATTCATGTCTTTGTACTTACAATATTATTCTATGATATTTAATCTGTAACAAAAAAAATACCTTGCAGTTCATGCGTGGTTTACTTCAAAAAATATTGATGCCTTTTTTTGTTTGGCTGGCAGAAAAATTCAGTGCTGCACCCAGGCAGGAGGATGTTTTTAAATCTTTGTCAGGGTTATACAACGAAATCGATACAAAAGACACCAGCCGCGGAATTGTCGTTACATTTAATCCCGCCATTGATAATTTTATCATCTTCAGTGATCAGCATAAAGGCACAAAAAACTTTGATGATGATTTTGAAAACAATGAATTGAATTATATAGCTGCACTGCAATATTATCAACAGCAATCTTACAGCTTTATCAACCTTGGCGATGCAGAAGAATTATGGAAGAATACTGCGGATAAAGTGATTGCTGCATATCCTGTTGCATTAAATGCTGAAGCAAACTTCCAGGATGCAAATAAATATTACCGAACTTTTGGCAATCATGATTTACAATGGAAGAACAACCTGGATGTACTACTTCACTTAAAAACCATTTTTCCAAAACCCTTATCAGTTTATGAAGGCATTGTGTTACGCACACTTACTGATGAAAAAATACCGGTGGATATTTTTTGTACGCATGGCCACCAGGGCGATAAAATGAGTGACAACAATGCAATCAGTACCTGGATTATTGCGCATATATGGGCCCCGGTTCAGCGATTTCTACGGTTAAATATTAATACGCCTGCCAATGATTCTACATTAAGAAATAAGCACAACCGGCTAATGTATGAATGGAGCAGCAGCCTGAAAAACATGTTGCTTATAACCGGCCACACACATAAGCCTGTGTTTGCTTCGGGAAAATATACAAATGCACCGGTACACAAAATAAATACTGCCATTAATGACAACATTACAAAGCCCACCTATTTTAATACAGGGTGTTGCTGTTTTAATGATGGTGATATTACCGGTATAGAAATAGCACAGGGATATTTCCGGCTTGTAAAATGGAAAAATAAAAATGGAGTACGAGGGAGAATTATACTTGAAGAAAAGCGGCTAAAAGATTTGTTGAATGATTTGTAATGGGGTTTCCCTTTAACTCCAGGGAAAATCGCTTTGACCCATAGGATTGAATCAGAAAAAAATGAGAGGTTGACATCAAAAGCTATAGGTTTTCTATAACATCTCTATAGCCCCTGCCAACGGGAATAGATACGCCGTTAACCTCCACCATTTCGGCTGTGTATGATTCTATCTTGCTGATTGAAATGATAAAAGACCGGTGAATCCGTTTGAAGCCGTTTGCAGGTAGCAGGGCCTCCATTTCATGTGTACTCATTTTTGAAATGTAGGAGGTTTTTGTTGTAATGATTTTGATGTATTCCAGTTGGCTTTCAACATAAACAATTTCTGAGAATAAAATTTTCACCTTCTTTTTTTGCACATTCAAAAACAGGTAATCTTTTATCTCCCCGTTTTCATTTGGTTGTTGCTTTACTCTTTGTTCTGTTTTTACCTTGGTTACCGCCATTAAAAAACGCTCAAACTCAAATGGCTTTAACAGGTAATCCGTTACGTTTAAATCAAAGCCCTCTACGGCGTATTGATGATAAGCGGTGGTGATAATTACCGCAGGTGGATGTGTAAGCGTTTTTAAAAACGCCATGCCTTTTAATTTAGGTAAATGGATATCCAAAAAAATAAGGCCGGTATTATTATCCCGTAGCCATTCAGTTGCAAGTATAGCATCTTTAAATGTTGCCTGTAATTCCAGGAACGGAACCTGCAAAATATAATCCGATAAAACTTTTACAGCCAATGGCTCATCTTCTATTATAATACACTTTAGGTTAGGCATGGCTTGAAAGATTAATTTTTAGAGTAGCAGTAAATACGGATCCGCCCTGTTGAACAGCCAGGTTGAAATCTGTATAGAGCAATTCTAATTGGCGCCTTAGGTTTGTAAGGCCAATATTTTCTTTTACTCCTTCTACAGCAAATGCTTCAGCAGAATTTTTTACAATAAATACTAACTGCCGTTTATTTACCGATAAATGAATGTCAACAAATGGCTGGTTCCTTGTTTCGGAAACGCCATGTTTGAAAGCATTTTCCACCAATGGAATCAGCAACAGTGGCGGCAAGGCCTGCTTCATATCTTCAACGTCGTGATTAAAATTTACCCGTAAAGAATCATCGTACCGTAATTTTTCAAGGGCAATATAATCATTCATAATTTTTATTTCCTGTTCTATAGCAATATAATCCCCACCGGTTTCATAAAGCATATAACGCAATATTTTCGACAGGCGTAAAATGGATTCCGGCGCCAGGTCGCTCTTATCCCTTGCAAGTGAATAAATATTATTTAAGGTGTTGAATAAAAAATGCGGGTTGGTTTGCGATTTGAGATAGTTTAATTCTGCTGCCTGTTTTTCAATACGCAGTTGCTGTGTGGCTTGCTTTAATTTTATATAATTATATATATGC
>JANMVB010000018.1:0-1556 GCA_031392305.1 Ferruginibacter sp. | reverse complement strand
GGTTTTATCAATCATGTACCATTGCCAATGTATAAAAAAAGCAGGGGGATATTGTTGCTTGAGATACTTACAGCGAGTACCCCGGTCAATTATTTTATGGAAGCAAATCTTCAAAGCATTGAACCATTTACGCTCATCCTGTTACAGCATAAAATATTATACGAATGCCGCTGGAGTGGAGATAAAAAATATTGCCGACAGCCTGGGGTTCAGCAAAGCCATATATGGAGCAGCGCAACTTTATACAATGGCACAGTAAGAAAAAAAAGGGAAGAATGGTTTCACTATTGGTTAAAACAAAATATTAACCCTACGACTGAAAATGTAATTGATTTTCATCTGTATGCCGGAGATGGAGATAAATATAATGATATCAGGATGAACAGGGAGGGGGAATTATTTACTGTAAGTATCACAAGTATCCATTCTACTTCCAGCCATTCAGTAATGACTTACCTCGATTTGAAAGATGGTAACAAATATATTACAGAAACTGGTTGTATAAATAACACTTTTCCCAGGTTTCAGCGCATGTTAACATAAAACGCATTTTTATAATTTGCGAAAAGCATGTTAATAGATTTCGTTTTCTATTTATGAATAAAGTCTAAATTACGATTGATTAAAAAAATATTACAAATACCTTTTTTTATAAAACTTTTTAACTGGGAGTATTGGCCATTTAATGTAGTATATACTCCTGTATATTTTTATTGGATCTGGCTTGGTGTAAAAGCAAAAACTTTTTTTTTCTTTAATACTTCAAACCCAACTATAAAAAACGGTGGCTTTTTGCTGGAGAGCAAAATGGAAATTTACGATCTCTTACCACCGGAATATTATCCGGCTACAGTATTGTTTAGTGCAGGTACAAATAAAGAGGAAATTTTAAAAGCTGTTAATAAAAAGCAATTAAAGTATCCTTTAATAGCCAAGCCCGATATAGGAATGCGGGGTATAGGTGTTTCAAAAGTTAATACCGAAGAAGAATTATTATTGTATGCCAGCGGCAGTAAAGTAAATTTTTTGATACAAACATTTGTGCCATTTCAAAATGAAGTTGGTATTTTCTATTATCGGTTTCCTCATGAAGCTAACGGACATATATCTGGTATAGTGAGCAAAGAATTTTTAAGTGTAACAGGTGATGGGTTCTCTACCATTAAGCAGTTGATCATGCAGGATAAACGATATATTTTACAATTGGCAACTTTGCAAAAATCTCATACAGAAATTTTAAAAAAGGTATTGGCACAAAATGAAGCGTATTTACTGGTTCCTTATGGTAATCATAGCAGAGGTGCTAAATTTATTGACATTAGCCACCGTGCAGATGATGAATTATCCGATACAATTGATGCTATCAGTAAAAAAATTCCGGGCTTTTATTTTGGGCGGATGGATATACGATATAATACCTGGGAAGAATTAAGGGCAGGAAAAAAATTTTCAATTATTGAATTAAATGGTGCCGGCAGTGAGCCCACACATATATACGATCCCCGCCATTCTGTTTTTTTTGCCTGGAAAGAAATCATTCGTCATCTTTCAATTCT
>JANMVB010000672.1:0-3522 GCA_031392305.1 Ferruginibacter sp. | reverse complement strand
TTCTTTCATTGTTTTTCCACCCACTATTTTATTTTCATCGTACCAGCGAAACGCAAACGGGTTATCGCTTTCAGGCCCCTCATATTTTACTTCGGGTATGCCTTTAAAAAATTCTTTGTCTCCGGTTATTACTGACATGGTTCGTGTTTTTTGCCCTTATCTTTTCAGTAAAGGCGGTGAAGATTTATATTCATTTTTATTAAAAAAAAGATTTTTGTCCTGGCAAAAAAGCTATGTTCAACATCGTTGTGTCACTCCCTTGTACCGCATACCTATTTGGAACTTTTCCCACCGCATATGAAGCACAATATAATTTTCCACTTGCGAAAAATTACGAGCTATTTCACAACCTTAGTAGCAAAAAATATGGCAGAAGAATTCAACCTTATTACCTTATTCAAACTATTCGAAAAAATATCACAACCACGCAAAATAAGGCAATAAGGTTAAGGTATTTATTGAATAATTTTTTCTACTAAGGTTTAAAAAAATATAATCCAGGCGTTACACTGTTTTCAAATTTTGCATCAGGCATTGTTTCCATTCATTATACAAACCATCGTACAACTCTTTATGCGATGGTTGCACCAGTGCCAGCGGCTTGCTGTGTACAAATGCTTCTTTGGGAGATGCATAATATCCTGCGCCGATACCAGCACCTTTTGCCGCACCCACGCTGCCATCACAGTCATGCAATTCAACAGTTACCTGGGTGGCATTTACAAAACTTTCTGTGAACACTTCACTCAAAAACATATTTGCTTTACCGGCCCTTATCACCGATGGGTTCATCCCATTCTCCCGCATTATATCAAGACCGTATCTAAAGGCAAATGCAATGCCTTCCTGTGCAGCCCTGAAAATATGTGCCGGCCGGTGCTTATTAAAATCAATATTGTGAATATGCGCCTGCACCATTTTATTCTCCAGCATCCTTTCTGCACCATTACCAAAAGGCAGCATCAGCAATCCATCGCTTCCGGCAGGTATTGCACCGGCAGCAGCATTCATCTCTGGGTAGGAGTATTGGTTACCCGTTAGCTCTTTTACCCAGCGGTTTAAAATACCTGTGCCATTGATGCAAAGCAACACACCAATGCGTTGTTGTTGCTCAGCATAGTTTACATGTGCAAAACTGTTGATCCTCGATTGGGGATCGAATGTAAGCTCATCGCTTACGCCATAAATTACGCCGGAGGTACCCGCCGTAGCTGCTACTTCACCCGGCTCCAGCACATTTAATGATAAAGCATTATTGGGCTGGTCGCCTGATTTGTAAGTAACGGCTATCCCTTCACGCAATGATAATTTACCGGCCATCTCCTTACTAATGGTGCCATGACTGGTAAAAACATCTTTTACCGCTGGTATCAAAGCAGTTTCAAAACCAAAATAATCAAACACATCTTTCGACAACTCCTGCTCCTTAAAATCCCAGAAAATCCCCTCGCTTAAGGAAGATATGCTGGTAGTGATTTCACCAGTAAGTTTCATCGCAATAAAGTCGCCGGGCAACATCACCTTATCAATTTTCTCGTACAAGGCAGGCTCGTGTTGCTTTACCCAGGCAAGTTTTGCCGCAGTAAAATTTCCGGGTGAATTCAGCAGGTGTTGCAATGCCCTGGAATGCCCGATGGCATCAAAAGCCGCATTGCCTGTTTCCACTGCACGGCTATCGCACCAGATAATGCTGTCACGCAATACCTGTTGATCTTTATCCACGCATACCAGCCCATGCATCTGGTAGGCAATACCGATGGCAATAATATCAGCCGGGTTATATAATTTAAGGGCATGTGCTTTTAAAATAGCCAGCTGTGTATGCTCCCACCATAAGCCAGGGTCTTGCTCTGCCCAACCTTTTTGTAAGGAAGTAATCCCCGTTTCGGTGTCGGGATAATGTGCAGTTACAATGCACTGTTGCTTATCCGCATCCACCACCGCAACTTTAATAGAAGATGTACCAATGTCAATACCCAATAATAGCATGATGGCAATATTTAGAGAAGTGTTTTACAATCGTTTCAAGGTGTAAAGTTTGGCAATTTTTACTTCGCTCACAACTGCTATCTAAAAAATAAAATATGCTATCTTATCAGTTATTATTATTTTTAACTGCAATAGTTGATAAGATAACAGCTAAATAAAAGCATCGGGATGAAAACCCTTTTACAAAAGATATACCTTGAAGAGCACCAGTCTTTCGCCTGCCGCACATATAAAACACCCCAGTTTGAAACCAACTGGCATAAGCATGAAGAGTATGAACTCATCATGATAACAGAAGGCCACGGCACGATAATGATGGGTGATTATATTGGCGAATACAATACCGGCGACATTTATTTTATTGCCGGCAATTTACCGCATTGGTTTAAAAAACAGCACCATAAAATTACCGGTGCTGCACTTGTTATTCATTTTAAGCCCTCCATTTTCGGCGAGGCATTTTTACTATTGCCCGAATTAAAAAATATAGCCATGCTCTTTAAAAAGAATGATGGCATAAAATTACAGTTAAAGCTTAAAAAAGAAATTGCAGGGATAATAAATGAAATCAATTCACTAAAAGGATTTCAACGAATTTTCTCCCTATTGCACTGCCTCCAAAAAATAAGCAGCACACCGGGGTTTACTACGCTTACCCAAAATTTTGCTTCCACCAATAGTAATATCAACCCGGCAATTGAAAAGATCATCGACTTTTCATTTAAGCGTTACCTCACCCCGGTTACCTTACAGCAAGTGGCGGATGTAGCTGCCATGAGCATACCTACTTTCTGCCGCTTCTTCAAAAAAAATATTAAGAAATCTTATTTCGATTTTATACAGGACCTGCGGGTGAGCCACGCCTGCAAACTATTAACCAATACTGATAAGCCGGTAATGGAAATATGTTATGAAAGCGGTTACAACAGTTGGGCACATTTCAGCAAGCAATTCAGGCATGTAAAAGAAATGACGCCTTCGAGGTACAGGAAGATGATGTCTGAGGGTTGATTTTTTGATTACACGAATTTTTAAGAAGCGAATTACACGAATTTATTTTTTATTTTTATCCAACATTTTATGCCAGCGGCATAACCTCTTTGTAGCACAAAAATGAAAAATTCCATTTGCCCCAAAGGGACAACCTGTTCAGAATCTAAAATTTAAAGGCTCTAATAGTTTCATTTAAAAAAGGCCTTACTATATTGCAGGTAAAGTTGCTAATCGGTACAAAGCACAAGAGGGCGATGCAACGATGTTCCACATAGATTCAATGCCCGGACAAAGAATTATTCCAGTAAAGGCAATTCCTTTACCGATGAAAACTCTCTGTCAATGGGAACAACCCCAGTTGTTTGCTGAAGAACTGCGTGCTGCGTTTAAATCACTGCGCTGATGAAAACAATAAAATAATCATTAAAAAATTTAACAATGAAACTAAGTAAGGAAATATTTAAAAGTGCGATTGTTGCAGGTGCCATGTTGATGCAGGGCACAGTAAGCGATGCACAAACAGCAGCATCAATCATTTCG
>JANMVB010000669.1:0-5854 GCA_031392305.1 Ferruginibacter sp. | reverse complement strand
AGAATTGAGACTTATGGCACCACTGATGAGCTCAATTCTTATATAGGGCTCGTGAGTGATCATGTAGCTGAAGAACCGGTTAAAATAATTTTGAAAGAGATACAGGATCGGTTATTCACCATTGGCTCTTCATTGGCCTGTGATCCGGATAAAGAACCGTTAATGAAAATCCCTGATTTAAAAGAAACAGATATTTTATTGCTTGAAAATGAAATAGATAAAATGAATGAGATTTTACCTGTAATGAAATTCTTTATTCTTCCGGGAGGGCACCCTGCAGTTTCTACCACACATGTTGCACGCTGCGTGTGCCGCAGGGCAGAAAGGTTATGTGTAAATATGCAGGAACATGACTTATTTGTAGAACCACTTGTAATAAAATACCTCAACCGCCTCAGTGATTATCTCTTTGTACTATGCAGATATATCGGGCATGTTTTGGGGGTGGAAGAGATACCCTGGAAACCAAGAATTAATTAGCAAATGAAAGCAAATGTGCAAATGTAAAAATGTGCAAATGAGAAAATTTGCAAATGTGAAAATGAGAAAATTTTCAAATGTGAAAATTTAAAAATTAGTAATGAATTAATAAATTTTAAATCGCATCAATTAGCTAATTAGCACATTAGCAAATTAGCACATTATTAAATTATCCTCCCGTCTTTCATGTGCAAAATTCTGTCGCTCATTTGTGCTAACTCTTCATTGTGGGTTACTATCAAAAATGTTTGATTCATTTTTTGCCGCAGGTCAATAAAAAGTTGGTGCAGTTCTTTTGCATTTGCACTATCAAGGTTACCAGTTGGCTCATCGGCCATTATTATAGAAGGATTATTAATCAAAGCTCTAGCTACAGCAACTCTTTGCTGCTCGCCTCCTGATAATTGCTGTGGCTTATTTTCGAGACGGCCCCCCAGGCCTAAAGTTGTTAACAGGCCCTTTGCTTTTGCCAGCACCTCTTTTTTTGCTGCTCCGGCTATCCATCCGGGTATGCAAACATTTTCAATAGCAGTAAACTCAGGGAGCAAGTGATGAAATTGAAAAACGAAGCCAATATTTTTATTTCTGAAAGCGGCAAGTTTCCGGCCATTCAGTGTTTCAAAATGTTGCCCTTCAAGTACAACTGACCCCTTATCAGCCTTATCCAGGGTACCTAAAATATGCAATAAGGTACTTTTTCCTGCACCAGACGAACCCACAATACTTACTATTTCCCCTTTCGCAATTTCAATATCAACCCCTCTCAAAACAGGTAATGCACCGTAATTCTTAATAATATTTTTAGCTGTCAGCATCCGGCTAAAGTAATTAATTATTAAAGAATAAAGCCTGCCCGGCATGATTATTTGCAGTTTTTTGCCTTAAAAACATAGCTTGTTTAAAAACACATTTGGTTAATTCCACCAAACTTTTACATTTGCAAAAATTAAACACACACCGAAGATGTTTTGGACACTAGAATTAGCCTCTCATTTAGAAGATGCACCATGGCCTGCAACTAAAGATGAACTCATAGATTATGCCATCAGAAGTGGCGCCCCTATTGAAGTAATAGAAAATTTACAGGAGCTTGATGATGAGGGGGAGGTATATGAAGGACTGGAAGATATCTGGCCCGATTATCCCAGCCAGGAAGATTTCTTTTTTAATGAAGATGAATATTAACGCACTTTTTTGGAGTGGGTTGATATAGCGCAATAAATTAAAAGCCACCAATTTTTTAGTTGGTGGCTTTCGTATTATTTATAATTGTACAGTTTGTTTTTTACTATACCTCATCTTAAAATATATCAACATCAACGCCAAAAAACAGATAATCCCGTTACAAATTATTACAGGCAGCAAACCTTTACCAACGCCATACACCAGCCAAATTACCGTACTCGAAAATACAATCAGCAACATCGTCAAATTAAGATCAGCTACACTTTTCGTTTTCCAGGTTTGGTAAACCTGTGGCATAAATGTAATGCTGCTTAAAACAGAGCCCGTAAGCCCTGCGGCTTCAATCCAATCCATACAATTAAATTTTAGAGTATAATTATTAGAGAAAAGGTAGCGGTAATTTAATACAGAAAAAACTGGTTATTTTATTTTTGCCCAGGCGATAAATCATTGGTCAACATCGTTGTGTCACTCACTTGTACGTCATACCAATGTGGAACTTTAATTGTGTTATGTAAAAAATATATCCTGTTTTGCGCCTTCAATTACAATAACTTTTTTAAATACTATTGAGAATATTTATCCGCAACGCCATGCCACTCATGTTCAACTTTTGTCATTAGTAAAGCATTGTCAAACTTTATTGAGCCGTTTGGAAATAATAATTCATTTTCAAAAAAACTCGATTTCACTTCGCTTACTTTAAGCGGTTTTACTTTCCATTGATAAGTTTCAAGTTTCAGTCCATCAAATTTTTTTCCGTTCGGCGAATATCCAACTGCACCTCTTTCAAAAAAATTGGAAACATTATCCAGCGTTTCAAAGATTGAATTTTTGTCGAACGTATCAACTTCAGTTGCATCAATAGAAATTTGAGTTTTGTCTGAACTTAGAAAGTCAATATGGTATTTTTCTTTTGTTTCAATTACATTGAACTTAGCTAAATGATGTATTCCAGGAAATAACCGGCCACCCACAATTGTATTTAGCCAAAACGAAGTATCACGCCTCGGAATAAAAACACCTTCTTTCACAATTCCATCTTCATCCCATTCAACTGCAATTCTGTGAGCTCCGTTTTCAGAAGAAATTCCAGGGAAGCCAGGAAAACCCTTTGGCTTAATATTTTTAAGCCTTATCAAACAAATACCAACTATTGCCTTGCCCTTATAAATCTTTGGCCGAAAAGGTGATGGCAATATTTTTTCTACCACAATCGGGTCAGCGATAAAGTTGATTAATATTCGTCTGTCAATAAATCCATGTATAGTTGGGAACTTCATATTTATGCGGCCATTCTATTAAAGTGGTTCACTTTATTTTTCCATTTGCTCAATCACCGGTTCGGTAACGCCAATGGTAGAAAATCCGCCATCATGAAAAAGATTTTGCATGGTAACCATCCTGGTAAGATCGCTGAATAAAGTAACACAGTAATTGGCGCAATCTTCTGAACTGGCATTACCCAGCGGGCTCATTTTTTCGGCATAATTAATAAAACCATCAAAACCCTTTACACCGCTGCCTGCTGTGGTACGGGTGGGTGATTGAGATACCGTGTTTACCCTTACATGTTTTTTGATAGCATAGTGATACCCAAAACTCCGGGATACACTTTCCAGCAAGGCTTTGGCATCAGCCATTTCATTATAATCAGGAAACACCCGCTGGGCTGCAATATAAGTAAGCGCCACTACGCTGCCCCACTCATTGATGGCATCCTGTTTCATAGCTGTGGCGAGTACACGGTGCAGGCTCATGGCAGATATATCGAGCGTTCTTGCATTAAACCCATAATCTATTTCTGTATAGGCTTTTCCCTTACGCACATTTAAACTCATTCCAATGGAATGTAAAATAAAATCTACCCCGCCACCAAAATGTTCTTTTGCTTTTGTGATAAGGTTCAGCACATCTTCATTGCTGCTTACATCGCACGGGATAACCGGGGCATTCACCAGGGCAGCCAGCTTGTTAATTTCTCCCATGCGCATTGCTACCGGTGCGTTGGTTAATAATAATTCTGCACCTTCTTCGTGGCAGCGCAAAGCCGTTTTCCAGGCAATTGATTTTTCATCCAGGGCACCAAAGATGATCCCTTTTTTTCCCTTAAGTAAATTGTATGGCATGTATATTTGATTTGAATGGTAAAAATAAGTAAAAGGTAGAAGGTTTAAGGTAGAAGGTAAAAGGTTTATGCAAGAAGGTTTATGTTTAAGAAATATGATATCAGGATAGGGTATTAGGAGTGGAATAACAGACAGGCACACTACACTCAAAACCATCAACAAAATAACCAGTAGCTCGTAACTCGTAACCTTAAACCCTACACCTTAAACCGTCCCCACCATCTCCCTTGCATTTTCCAAAGCTGCGGCTGTAGGCTTTTCACCACTCAGCATTTGTGCGATGGTAATTATCCGTTCATCATTGTTCAGCACCCGGATGGAGGTAGTTATTTTATCTCCTTTGTTAGATTTGTAAACAAAGTAATGAGCATTTGCTTTTGCAGCAATTTGTGGCTGGTGGGTAATGGAAATAAGCTGATGAGATTGCGCCAGTTCCTGCATAATTAAGCCAACCTGTTTGGCAGCTTCACCACTAATGCCGGTATCAATTTCATCAAATATTAAAGTAGGCAGTTGTAATTTTTTTGCCACCAGCGATTTTATGCACAACATAATCCGGCTAAGCTCCCCACCACTTGCTACTTTACCCAGTGATTCGAAACGGTTGCTTTTATTGGCATCAAATAAAAAGAGTATTTCATCGTAACCGTAATGGGTAAGTGCCTGTTTTTCTACCTGTACTTTTAACCTTGCATTGGGCATACCCACCCGGGCAAGTAAAGCATTCACCTTATCAGTAAAAGGCTTTATTGCTTGCTGCCTATTGGTTGAAATTTTTTCAGCCAGTTTTTCACACTGATGCAGCAATTCTTTCGCCTGTATATCTTTCTTTTCGATGGCCTCACTGATGTTTAAAATTTCATTGAGGCGTTGCTGCAATTCATCTTTAATTTTTAATAACTCAGCGGTGGTATTTACACTATGCTTCTTCAGCAATTTGTAACCCAGCGCAATTTTATCATTTACTATTTGTATCCGCTCCGGGCTATATTGCACACCTTCATCTATCCCTTCCAGTTCGTCGGCAATATCCTGTAATTCTGCCTGCGCACCCAACAACCTTTTGTTTAATTCTTCAATTAAGGGATGGTACTGCTCCAGTGATTGTAATTTATTGCGTAATGATTTTAGTTGCTGCACCAGTGGTGTTTCACTATCCTTTAATTCAAAATAAATACTGCTTAATTGCAACTTTACATTTTCTGCATTACTCAGTAATTTATTTTCAATTTCAAGTTCTTCCAATTCGTTTTCCTTCAGGTCGGCTTCTTCCAGTTCATCAAATAAAAACTGGTTATAATCGAGTACGGCATTGGCACTTTGTTGTTGCTGCTGCAAAGAAACAAGCTCTTTTTTTGCAGCCACATATGCTGCAAATATTGCTGTGTATTCCTGCAATAGTATAGCATTGCCTGCCAGTGCATCTATTACAGTCCGTTGAAAATCATCATCACCTAATTCTAGTGTATCAAACTGCTGGTGAAGATCTACCAGTAAGGAATTTAACTGCTTTAGCTGCAATAAATTTACCGGTGTATCATTTATAAAAGCCCGTGACTTTCCATTTACAGCAATTTCCCTGCGCACTACTAAATCGTCTTCCTGGTCCAGTTCATTTAATTGTAAAAATGCTTTTATGGGTAAATTATTTATTACTTTAAAATGCCCCTCCACCACGCATTTTTTTTCTTTGTTCATCAGGGTATTGCTTTCTGCACGCTCACCCAATATCAGGCTAAGGGCACCCATCAATATACTTTTACCGGCACCGGTTTCGCCTGTTATAATGTTGAGGTTTGTAGAAAAACTAACGGCAATTTCTTCAATAATTGCGTAGTTGTGTATTTGAAGTTTTTGAAGCATAAATGAGGCAGCAAATTAGTTTTTTTTCGCCATCGAACTTTAATTTTTTATTCCTATAATTCCCCTAACGCTGATGGAATATGTTTACAAATCCTAAAATTTAAATGAGCTGAAGGCAGATGAAAATAAAATAATCGGGTCATAAAGAAATACAAGGATACTGTGGGAATTTTTTCTATCTGGTAGGTAAAGCTCCC
>JANMVB010000480.1:0-6702 GCA_031392305.1 Ferruginibacter sp. | reverse complement strand
CACTAAATAAAAATACATCCTGTGGTACATAACTTATTTGTTGTCGCAGCCATTCAATATCGATTTTATTCACGGGTACCCCATCATATAATACCATGCCCTCACCCGTATCATACATACGCAACAGCAGTTGTGCGATGGTTGATTTTCCTGATCCTGTTCTGCCAACAATAGCAATCTTTTCACCAGGTTTTATTTGTAGTGAAAAATTCTTTAAAGCCATAATGCCGGTATGTGGATACGTAAATGTTACATCTACAAATTCAATGCTTTTTTTAAGTGAAGGTTGCAGCGGCAACACAGGTTGACGGATAGCTGATTCAGTTTGTAAAAATTCGTTTACCCGTTTTTGTGAGGCAGCAGCCCTTTGCATCATGCTGGCCGTCCACCCAATAGCACTTACCGGGAAAGTAAGCATCTGAATGTACAAAACAAATTCTGCAATGGTGCCCACACTGGCACCTTTTACACCGTTTATTACATCCATTCCGCCAGCCATTATTGTTACAAGAGTACTTATACCAATCAGCAAACCAATGCTCGGAAAATAGATGGCTTCTGTTTTTGCCAGGCCGAGTGCATTCTTTTTATATGCTTCACTATTGGCAGCAAAAAAACCAAGCATGGCCTTTTCCTGCACAAAAGATTTAATCACCCTTATGCCGCTGTACGATTCCTGGGCATTGGTAGTAAGGTCGCTTAACAGTGCCTGTATCCGTTCGCTTTTTTTATGAATAAGGGTGTTTACAAAATAGATAGTAACGGCAAGTATGGGTAAAGGTGATAATGCAATCAGCGTAAGTTTGGGGCTTGATTGTAACATGAAAAAAATACTAAAAGCCAGCACTGCAGCAAGGTTGATAAAATACATCAATGCCGGTCCGGTGTACATCCGCACCCGGCTCACATCTTCCGAAATGCGGCTCATCAGGTCACCGGTACTATGCGTTTTATAAAAGTTTGTATCCAGTTGAAGGTAGTGGTTAAATACCTGGTTCTTCTGACTAAACTCTATAAGGCGGCTCATTACAATAATGGTTTGCCGCATCAAAAACATAAATAAACCACTTATAAGGGCCAGCAGTAATAAAGTAATACCGCACCACAAAATTTTTTGCCCAAAGCTTTCAGCATCTAAAAGAACAATAATTTTTTGCACTAAAAAATCATATTGCTTTTGATGAATGGGAGCAACACTTCCAGGTTCGGTGTGGTGTACAACAGCATTCACCACATAGCCTGTAAGTTGCGGTGCAAGGATGCGAAAATAATTGGTAAGTATTATAAATAGGATACCTGAAAAAAATCTATACCGGTATTTCCAAAAAAACGGATTGAGTGCTGCAAGATGTTTCATTCACCGCAAAATTAATGAAACCTTTACTATGGAAATTGTTAGATTTTATCGGATAGTTTATAGGTATGATTACCGGGGTAAAAAATTTTTGTCCGTGCTGTGAAGCAATGTGCTGCATCGTTGCATCGCCCTCTTGTACCAAATACCTTTGGGGAACTTTCATTACGTTATTTGTTCCACTGATAACTCCTTCTTTCCGGCTTATATTTTTGTTGAATTAAACTCTACCCTACTCCACTTCTAATCCCCAACTCTTACCCTTTTCTGTTGCAGGCAATCCATCTTTAATCCATTTGGCAGGCTTTGCATCTTTTAAATAGTAATCAAAAAACTGGCCCAGCCTGATGGAAAGGTCTTTCCTGTTTTTGCGTTCACCTAAATTATGCGCCTCTCCATTGTATTGAAGTAACCAAACTTTTTTGCCGAGCCTGCGCAGGGCTGTAAAAAGTTCTATCGACTGGTACCAGGGCACTGCATCATCTGCATCATTGTGTGTTAATAGCAATGGTGTGGTTATTTTATCGGCACCAAATAACGGTGAATTTTTTATATACAAATCAGGGCGCTGCCAGAGTGTAGCGCCAATCCGGCTTTGTGTTTTTTCGTATTGAAATTGCCTGCTCACGCCCGGCCCCCAACGGATACCGCCATAAGCACTCGTCATATTGGCTACCGGTGCGCCTGCCCCCGCTGCCCTAAAAATATTTGTTTTTGTAACCAGGTAGGCTATCTGGTATCCTCCCCAGCTTTGCCCCTGCAAAGCCATACGGGTACTATCTACCCACATCATTTTCGATAAGTGTTTTGCAGCGCTTACCACACTGTTATAAGCACTCTGCCCCGGCTCACCTTTTTTGTAATAAATATTCGGATCAAAAACCAGGTAATCGTTGCTTACAAAATAAGGTATATTAATAGTGGAAGCACTTGGTGTCAGCGGCCGGTAATTATAAAGATTGTCGCTATTGCGCTCATAAAAATAAAAGATGATCGGGTATTTCTTCTTAGGGTTAAAATTGGTGGGTTTATATAATATGCCTTCACTCATTTTGCCATCAAACATCTTCCATTTTACCAGTTCGGCAGTTGGCCAGTTATAATCATTTTGCTGACTGGCAATATCGGTAAGCCGGGTTAAGCTTTTAAAATCACTTGCCGCAAATAATTCACTACTGCTTACCTCTGAACGTTGCAGCAGATATTTCGAAGCATTTTTTGCTTTCAGGGTATTGCTAAAATTATATGGACCGGTTATCATCAAAACAGGATTATTTATTTCATTTACTTTTAGGTTATAATAACCTGAATACTTTGTTAGTTTATTAAAGGAGCGTAATAAAATAATTTCATCTTTGTTGATATTTCTTTTTTCATCATCCAGCTTTGTATAAGTAAAAGATGTTTTGTTTTTTCTGCCGTAGCCATTCGAAATATTTTCAGGCTGTGCCATGCCGGTAGGATCCACACTCCAGATATCATATTCATCCTTAATTAAAAAGCTGTTGTCATTTTCTGTCCAGCCAGAAACTCCAGCCGGGTCAGGATAACCAGGTTCATCGTTTTCTGTATCGTACAGCGGCACTTTGATTGAGCCGGTAATATTCTTTATCAATGCAGTAGCTGCTTCGTAAGTGTAATAATTTTTAGTTTCCGGATCATACCAATAAACAAACTTACCTCCCGGCGAAGCCTGCGCAAAACCCTGCATATCTTTTTTAATTAACTTTTTTGTTCCATCTGTGGTGTTGATCATATAGGCACTTTGAGACGCCCTACCCGTCCATTGCGAAGCAATGCGGTTGCCTATGGTAGTTGTACCCAATACATAATCTGCATTACCTTCATTCACCAGTGAAATGTTTTCTGTACCATCATCCCCTAACTGAATTACCTTATTATCACCGGGTACTATAACGGCCAGGTAATTACGTTTTAATTCATTGTCTAATTGCCTTAGTTGCCGTGGTTGCAGGTAGTCATCATTGTAATGCCAGATGTCAAGACGGGCAAGTTCAAAATCAACCAACGTAGTATCTTTTGGTGCCTTGGTTGCCGCCACTCCAAAATATAATTTCTTTCCGTCTTTGCTAAAAGTAATTGTGCCATTTTCACTCACAGTATTGCCCAATTTCATACCCACCGTATTTTTATCAGCCAATAGCCGGGCACTATCCCCGCCGCTTTTATAGTACCAGAGCTTATAAAACTTTTGTAATGATTTTGCCGTGCTGTCCCTTTCTGCCACAAAGGCCAGTTGATCTCCTGCTTCGTCCATTGTATAATTTTTACAATCGTTGCAGCCACTCATTATGGTATCAGTTTTTTCTGATTGCAGATGGTAAATCAAAACAAGTGATTTGCTGGTTGAATCTTTTGCACTTTTAGATGTTTCAATCAATAGCCGGGTGCCTTTTTTATCAAAATAATATTCATTTACCAGTCTAAAATTTGTTTCGCTTCCATCGCTGGTGCGGCGTAAAACGAGGATGGTACCTTCTGCTGAACTTGTTGTCGCAGCAGCTTCATCGCCTTCAGCATCCATTTCATTAATCGCATCATCCTTTCCTTTTTTTATAATTTCCCTGGCTGCTTTTTGTGCAACACTGATTACTTCCTCTTTTTCAATCCTGCCTTTTATTGAATCGATCGATTTCCTGATGATAGAATCCGCCAGGTTAAGCAATGAATCTGTTTTTGTTTTTTGTAGAGCGGGTGTTGCTTTCTTTTTTGCTGTATCTGCCAGGGGTTTTTCCAGGTGATAGGCTATCCAGCCAGCAGCTTTTTCGGGTGATTTAAATGATTTAACCCTGGCAATTTTTATCACGCTATCCTTTCCCAATTCAACCATTGCAAGGGTATCTTTTTGCATTTCGTCCGGCTTTTTCTTTTTTATTTTATCCTGGCGGGTTTGTTTGTAAACCGGCTTTATCTTAAAATAAACAAACCTGCTATCATCACTTATGATAGCACTGTTGCCCCTTGCAATTATTTTTTTATAGTTGGTCTCAATGTTTTGTATAACGAGGTCACCATCACCTTCCTGGGCATTTACTGCATATACAATATACTTACCGTCGTTGCTGATCATGCGTTCTCCTACGCTTTTCCAACCATCATATAAGGTATGGTCAAGCGGTTTTTTATTTTGTGCAATAGCGCCGGTAATAAATAATAAAAAAACAGGTAAAATAACTGATTTCATAATTTTTGAGTTTTGATGTGTTGCCCCCGTCCCCTAAAGGGGAGTTATTCTACACTTATGCTTCTTTCGCAACTCCTTTTCTGCTTATAGAGGCATAATATTTATTTTGCTCATGATCAGTAAACTGAAAGTTAAAAACAGTAAACAGAAAACTGTAAACAGTAAACTTATCCTTCTTCTAAAAATCCCCAATCATTTCTTAACCCATTTAGTTTTTCACCTTCCAGCTTTGCAAGCGCATAATGGCCGGCATTTGTTTTTTGGCGAAATGCTTCGTACAGTGTAACAGCACATGCAACGGAAATGTTCAACGATTTTATAATGCCTACCTGGGGTATAATAAAATTACCATCAGCCATTGCAATAATCTCTTCACTAACACCAGCGTGTTCGTTGCCAAAAACAAGTGCGACAGAATCGGTGAGGTTTAGTTCATGCAGGCTCACGGCATCTGTACTCAGGTGGGTGGTGTAAATTTTTTTATAATGTTTTCTGAGTGCGGCGAAACATTCTGCGGCATCTGTAAACTGGTGGATGGTGAGCCACTTTGCTGCGCTGGAAGAACTTTTTGCTCCCCATTTTTTGTGGGGCGGTATTTTGTTATTCAATATGTAAATATCCTGTATGCCTACGGCATCGCAGGTACGCATAACTGCAGAAATATTATGAGGGTCAAATACATTTTCGAGTACAACAGTTAGGTCTGGCTGGCGTTTATTTAAAACTGCTGTAAGTCTTTCATTTCTTTCCGGGGTCATATTTTTGCGGGGATAAGATGGTAAAATTAAGGATTTTGGGTTTAGTGCCGGGAAGGTATATAACAAGTACAGAAGGCATAAAATTGCAAGGCAGTCCACGTGTGCTTCGCAATCTGCTATGCCTTTGCAGCAGGCAATTGTAACTATAAGGCTGAAGCTTAATTGAAAATATTAGTTGAACGGAGCGTCGCCACTGAAGATCAATCAAGGTTATTGGCTGGTTAACAAATTGCTTTAAGAAATATTTGTAATCTTCCTGTAAATTTCCTTTTATCAAAATTTTTATCGGGTACACAAATGATTGCTTATTTTTAAAATAAAAATTATTAAATGAAACACCTTATTGCTTTTTTTACTGGAATAAGTTTTTTAATGGCCTGCAACAGCCCTGCTGATGTAACTAAAAAAGCCGACGTGCTTGCGGTTAATTTAGATACAACCATTAAGCCCGGCGATGATATTTTTATGTATGCCAATGGCGGCTGGATTAAAGCCAACCCGATACCGGCAGAGGAAAGCCAATGGGGTATTGGCAACCTTGTGATTGAAGAAAATACCCGGCGCCTGCGGGAACTGAGTGAAAATGCGGCCAAAGAAAAAGCGGCGAAAGGAACAGCATCACAAAAGATTGGTGATTTCTGGCTAACGGCGATGGATACCACAAAAATTGAAAGCGATGGAATAAAACCCCTGCAACCTTACCTGGATAAAATAGCGGCGGTTACCGATTTAAAAACGATGCAAACCTTGTTTGCCGAACTTGATGTGCTTGGTGTGAATGGCCCTGTTAGTTTTGGAGTGGGGCAGGATGCAAAAAACAGCGAAGTAAATGCTTTGCAAATGTGGCAGGCCGGAATTGGTTTACCGGAGAGGGAATACTATTTTAAAACGGACTCTTCAACCGAAAATATACGCAAAGCCTATTTGCAAAATATTGTGAACACACTGGTGATGATTGGCGATGACAGTGCTAAGGCTAAAGCAGCCGCAGCAGATATTTATGCAGTAGAATTGCAGTTGGCTAAAGTACACCGCAAGCTGGAAGACCTGAGGGACCCTTATGCGAATTATAATAAAATGGCGATTGGTAACCTTGCAAAACTGGCCCCCCTGGTTGACTGGAATAACTATATGCAGGTAAATGGCATTGGCAAAACTGATTCGGTAATTGTGGGACAGCCAGAATATTATAAAGAGATTAATAAAGTGCTTCAAACTACTTCAATTGAAACCTGGAAAACGATGATGCGTTACCGCCTGGTAAAAAGATTTTCAGAGGCATTGCCTGATAAATTTGGAAAGGAAACTTTTGAATTCAATAAATTATTTTCTGGCGCCAAAGAGCGTAAGCCACGCTGGAAAAGGGTTATACGGGCAGAAGAAAA
>JANMVB010000469.1:0-5508 GCA_031392305.1 Ferruginibacter sp. | reverse complement strand
AACTACTTTCAAAATTTATTTTTCAAAAAAGTTTTTTTATGAATTAATTCCCCCACATCTTTGCAGCAGCAAATGAAAAAGATAAATACAAATAACAATAGTTGGTGGTGGCAGTCAATTTTTTGATGTGTCGCTTTGCTATTGATGTATAATATATTCAGGCCCCGACACACGTGTTGGGGCTTTTTATTTCTTTTAAGTTGTAAATAAAATTTTAAATCTCTTAACACAACTATGCTTTTATAAAACAGGCCGGTTGTAGTTTAAGTAAAAGCCACTCAAGGGTTGCGGTATGAAAAAAATACAGATACAAACCAATTTCAAAAAACTGTTGGCGGATGTTTATACGCCGGTTGGCATTTACCTCAGGCTACGGGATCGCTTCAGGGATACTATTTTACTGGAGAGCGCCGACTTTCACGCAGGTGAAAACAGTTATACTTTTATTGGAATTAATGCCATTGCAGGCATAGAAATAACCAATACTTCAACCATTGAATATAAATTGCCTGCACAGCAGGTTGAAAAAATAAAAATTGCTGACCCGGCCCAGGTACCGGTAAACCTTTGGGAATTTGTACAACGTTTTGAATTAAAAGAAACTGCTCCAAAACCAATCAATGCCGCACAGGGATTGTTTGGCTACAGTACCTATGATGCGGTACAATTTTTTGATTCGATAAAATTCGGCGCCTCTAAGGTTGCAGATAATAAAACTGAACTACCCGGTATCCCTTTAATGCGGTACCGTTTGTACCAATATGTAATTGTTATCAATCATTTTAAAGACGAATTATTTATTTGTGAAAATGCCATAGAAGGTATTGAAAGCGAACTCGCCCTTGTAGAAGGCCTTATCAAAAGCAAGGATGTGCCTACATTTCCTTTCAACTCAAAAGGCGAAGAAACCTCTAACCTCACTGATGCTGCATACATTGAAATGGTGAAAAAAGGCATAGCAAGTTGCCACCGGGGAGATGTATTTCAGATTGTATTGAGCAGGCGTTTTCAGCAATCATTTTCAGGCGATGAGTTCAATGTGTATCGGGCCTTACGTAGCATCAACCCCAGCCCTTATCTTTTTTATTTTGATTATGGCGATTATAAACTGATGGGTTCCTCGCCCGAAAGCCAGTTGATCGTAAACAATGGAAAGGCAATTGTTCATCCCATTGCAGGCACTTTTAAAAGAACAGGAAACGATGAAACAGACAAAGCCCTCGCCATTGAACTGGAGAATGATGTAAAGGAAAATGCAGAGCATGTAATGCTGGTTGACCTTGCAAGGAATGACCTGAGCCGCATGTGCAGCAATGTGGAAGTAACACAATTTAAAAAGGTAAATTATTATTCTCACGTCATTCATTTGGTGAGTGAGGTAACGGGAAAAGTAGGCCCTGAAACTAATCCGTTTAAATTACTGGCGGTGAGTTTTCCGGCAGGTACTTTGAGTGGTGCACCAAAATTTAAGGCCATGCAATTGATTGATGAAAATGAGCCCACATCCCGCAGTTACTACGGCGGTGCTATTGGTACCATCGGCTTTGATGGCAGTTGTAACCATGCCATTATGATCCGCACTTTTTTAAGCAGGAACAATACATTGGTTTACCAGGCCGGTGCAGGTATTGTGGCAGCAAGTAAACCGGAAAGTGAATTACAGGAAGTGAACAACAAATTAAATGCATTGAAACAAGCCATTGTACTGGCACAAAATATTTGCCCCTGAATCCCCTTAAGGAACTTTAGAGAATTATGATTGAAAGAGATTTTTAAAATAAATGAAACGAAAAGATGCAGGAAAATAGCTACAATATAAAAAGCCCGGCAAAGGATTTAGGGCGGATATTGGTATTTGATAATTATGATTCGTTTACCTACAACCTGGTACACCTTGTTGAAAAGATCACTCATCAAAAAGTGGATGTATTTCGCAATGACCAGATTACTTTGGAGCAGGTAAATGCGTATGATAAAATTATTCTTTCACCAGGGCCGGGCATACCCTCAGAGGCCGGGTTACTATTACCACTCATAAAAGCGTATGCTTCCAATAAATCCATACTGGGTGTATGTTTAGGTCACCAGGCCATTGGTGAAGCATTTGGCGCCAACCTTGAAAACTTGAGTACAGTTTATCATGGTGTGGCTACGCCGATAAAAGTAAAAAGTGAACACACGAAAACTAATAATGATGTATTCAATGAATTATCGGATACATTGGAAGTAGGACGTTATCATAGTTGGGTGGTTTCAAAAGAAAATTTTCCCCAGGTATTAGAAATTACAGCGGAAGATGAAAATGGGTTGATCATGGGATTGCGTCACAAAACATTTGATGTGCAGGGCGTACAATTTCATCCGGAGAGTGTTTTAACGCCGGAAGGGGAAAAGATAATGAGAAACTGGTTAAACAGATAATTGAATCATTCGTGCAATAAGTAACAATTAGTGTAATCAAAATGAAAAAAATATTAAACTTTCTGTTCGAACACAAAAGCCTTTCAAAAGAAACGGCAAAGGAAGTGTTGCTGAATATCTCTAAAGGGTTATACAATGAAAGTGAAATTGCATCTTTCATAACGGTGTACCTGATGCGTAGCATTACTATTGATGAGTTGCAGGGCTTTAGAGATGCGTTGCTCGAATTGTGTATTCCGGTAAAACTGGATGGGCAGGAAGTAATGGATATTGTGGGAACTGGTGGAGATGGAAAAAACACGTTTAATATCTCAACACTCAGTTGTTTTATTGTGGCCGGCACCGGTAACAAAGTTGCCAAGCATGGCAACTATGGGGCATCTTCCATCAGTGGTTCCAGCAATGTGATGGAGCAGTTGGGTTATACATTTAAAAACGATCAGGATATATTACGGAGAGAAATTGATGAAGCAAATATTTGTTTTTTGCATGCACCATTGTTTCACCCTGCGCTTAAAGTTGTTGGTCCTATCCGTAAAAATCTGGGGGTACGTACTTTCTTTAATATGCTTGGTCCAATGGTAAATCCTGCCTCGCCAAAGCACCAGCTTGTAGGCGTTTATAATCTCGAAATGGCCCGGATATATAATTACCTGTTGCAACAAACAGATAAAAATTTCACCATCATACACAGTCTTGATGGGTACGATGAAATTTCGTTAACCGGTGATACAAAAGTGATCACCAATAAAGGCGAAAAAATAATGAGTGCAGGTGAACTGGGCAACCGCACCGTTACTGCATCGGATATTTATGGAGGCAACACTGTAGAGGAAGCTGCGAAAATATTTATCAGCATATTAAAAGGCGAAGGCACCTGGGCACAAAATGCGGTGGTACTGGCCAATTCGGCCATGGCACTGCAATGTACCGGTAATTACAATAATTATAATGAATGTTACCAGTTAGCGGTAGAAAGCCTGGAGAGTGGACGGGCATTGGGTGCATTGAAGAAATTAACGAGCTAGTGGTGGATGATTATTGGTAGAGTTTTTAAAATGATACTATCACTCAGTAAGCAGAAAAACTATTGCGAAAAAAGCATAATGGCAGAAGGCCTCCCCTTAGGGGACGGGGGCAACCGAAAACCGAAAACATGACCATCTTAGATACCATCATCGAATACAAAAAAAAAGAAGTAGCAGCAGCCAAACTAAAAGTGCCTGTGGAGGAATTAATGAAAAACGGATACTATAACCGGCAGCCATTTTCTTTGCAACAGTTTTTATTGGACCAATCAAAAACAGGTATCATTGCTGAGTTCAAACGCCGGTCTCCATCAAAAGGGATTATCAACGATACAGCAGATGTGGCGGCAGTTACCAAAGCTTATACAGAAAATGGCGCTAGCTGCCTTTCCATTTTAACGGATGAACATTTCTTTGGCGGCAGCGCTGATGACATCAAAAAAGCGAGGGTAAATAATATCCCCATACTGCGCAAAGATTTTATGATTGATGAATACCAAATAGCAGAAGCAAAGGCCATGGGAGCCGATGTCATTCTGTTGATTGCAGCATGCCTTTCGCCACAACGGGTGAAGGAACTTGCAGCTTTTGCAAAAACGCTGCAACTGGAAGTTTTACTGGAAATACATAGTGAAGATGAGCTGCAGCATATTTGCGATGACACAATGATTGTAGGAGTTAACAACCGGAACCTGAAAACTTTCATTGTTGATATCAACCGTTCCATTGAGTTAAGTAAAAAAATCCCTGCGGATAAAATTAAAATTGCAGAAAGTGGCATTCACGATGTGGAAACAATTAGTACCTTCAAGCTTGCAGGTTTCAAAGGGTTTTTGATAGGCGAAAACTTTATGAAACAACCTGATCCAACGATTGCTTTTGCCGAATTTGTTTATCAATTAAATGCAGGAGCATAATGAGAGTAAAAGTTTGTGGTATCACCCAACATGAGCAACTGTTAATGCTGCCTGAAGTGGGTGCTACATTTGCCGGGCTTATTTTTTATCCAAAATCGCCGCGGTACGTTTTGCGCAACATGACGACCAACCAATTGAAAAAAGAAAACAATATCAATAAGGTGGGTGTATTTGTAAATGCTTCAATCGAAGAAGTTTTGCAAATGGTAGATGAATGCAGGCTGCACATGGTACAGTTGCATGGAGATGAGTCAGCAAAATATTGCGAAAAGATAGCAGACTATATTAGTGTGGTAAAGGCTTTCAGGATCAGCGACTCGGATAATATTGGCTGGCGCATACGGGAGTACATGGATGTGTGTGATATGTTTATGTTTGATACAGAAGGTGTGGGTTATGGTGGCACAGGCAAAAAATTTAACTGGAACAAACTGCAGGATGTGGCCGTTGGCAAACCTTATTTTTTAAGTGGCGGGATAGAGCCGGGAGATGTGGAGCATTTAAAAGCCTTTGAAAAAAAACCAGAAGCCAAGGCACTCTTTGCAATAGATATCAATAGTAAATTTGAAGTACTGCCCGGTGTAAAAGATATGCAAGCGATAAAAAAATTTATAAATCAATTTCAATAAACTAAGAAAAAAGTAAACTATGAATATTAAAGTATGTGGCATTACCCAACTGAAGCAACTGCAACAGTTAGATGGCCTCAACATCGATTTTGCCGGATTAATTTTTCACAAAGAATCTCCCCGGTATGTGGTGGGTAAAATTTCAAAAGAAGAATTGCAGTCAACGGATTTTGATGTTAAAAAAGTGGGTGTTTTTGTTAATGCAGATTATGATGAAATCATGGAGGCAGTAGATGATTACGGCCTTGATGTAGTACAGTTGCATGGACAGGAATCGCCGGAGTTGTGCGAACAGTTATCGGATGATGTAGAAGTGATAAAAACTTTTTCTATCACCGACGGATTGAGTTCGCTGATGATAGATGAAATGGTTGCAGACTATGATGATGTATGCGATTACTATTTATTTGATACCGCCGGTAAAAATGGCGAAGCCGGTGGAACGGGTGTAAAATTCGACTGGAAGCTTATCAGTAAAAGCAAAATAGAAAAACCATTTTTTTTAAGCGGCGG
>JANMVB010000452.1:0-2610 GCA_031392305.1 Ferruginibacter sp. | reverse complement strand
AGCTGGAATTGGCAGGAGAAAACAAAAAAATAGGGAGCTGTCAATAAAGAGAGCTCCACTAAACAGGCTGGCTTAAGCCGCCTAAAAAACAAAAATAAATATTTTAAATCAATTGGTTTGCAACACAGAATCTTGTACGTCATACCTATTTGGATCTTTACATACGTGATAGTTTCAAAATCGTATAGTCATCAATAAAAGGTTAGCACCCTCTGAGCAAAGGAGAATATTATAAAGAAAATAACAATGAACTGTAGCCGCTTCACATCAGGTGGAAAAAGCCAAATTGAAACTCACCTGCTTAATGGATGCCGGATAGAAGTGGAAAGCACGGTGAGGCTTTGTGCCATGGCGTTGTGCCGGACTTGCAACGAATAGCCGGAACCAAAGCTGAGAGATGCTTAATTGCCGATAGCCCACAAACAAAATAAACCGCCTATTCACTTGTGTTTTTTTCAATAAATTTGCCCCATGAATTTTTTCACCCACTTTGGCCGCTACCTTATAATGATTAAAGGAATGTTTACCCGGCCCGAAAATGTAAAAATGTATTGGAAAGAGTTTATGCATCAATGCACGGATATTGGCATCGGCTCTTTGGGTATTGTTTCTATTATTTCAGTTTTTATTGGTGCGGTAAGTGCCGTGCAAACAGCCTACCAGTTAGTAAGCCCTATTATTCCAAAAACTACCATTGCACAAATTGTAAGAGATACGGTGATACTTGAGTTTGCACCTACCCTTGTGTGTATTGTGCTGGCAGGCGTAATTGGTAGTAAAATTGCAAGCGAACTTGGCAACATGCGGGTGAGCGAACAAATTGATGCGCTTGAAATAATGGGCATTAATACCAAGGCTTATTTAATAATGCCAAAAATTGCTGCGGCTTTGTTAACTATTCCTTTGCTGGTGGTTATTGCAATGGTACTGGGTATTTGGGGCGGCCGCCTTGCCGGCACTGCTTCGGGCATTCTTTCTGCCGATACTTTCGACAGGGGCTTGCTGCAAAATTTTGTGCCCTACAACGTTGCGTTCGCATTAATTAAATCATACACATTTGCATTTATTATCAGCAGCGTGCCTGCATACTATGGCTATTACGTAAAAGGTGGCGCCCTTGAAATTGGCAGGAGCAGTACCAAAAGCGTAGTGGTAAGCTGTATATTATTATTGTTTGCCGATTACCTGTTAACCCAATTGCTATTAACACCTGCATAATAATATTATGATTGAATTTAAAAACATAGAAAAAAGTTTTGGCGAAAAGAAAGTGCTGAATGATGTAAGCCATGTTATGCAAACAGGCATGTGCAACCTTATTATTGGCACCAGTGGCAGTGGCAAAACAGTGTTGCAAAAATGCCTGGTGGGCCTGTTTGAACCCGACAGCGGTGAGATTATTTACGATGGCGTAAGCTTTACCGATATGACGGATGAAAACAGGAAAGAACTGCGTCAGCAAATAGGTATGCTGTTTCAGGGGTCTGCTTTATTTGATAGTATGACGGTAGAAAGAAATGTAAAGTTTCCGCTGGATATGTTTTCGAACATGAACCATGCAGATAAAATGAAACGGGTAAACGAAGTGCTTGCACGGGTCAACCTGGTAGATGCCAATAAAAAGTTTCCGGCAGAAATAAGCGGCGGAATGAAAAAGCGGGTAGGTATTGCCAGGGCTATTGTACTTAACCCTAAATATCTTTTTTGTGATGAGCCCAACTCCGGCCTCGATCCGCAAACAAGTATGGTAATTGACAAACTCATTTACGACATTACCAAAGAGTTTAATATGACCACCGTTATAAATACCCACGACATGAACAGCGTGATGGAAATAGGAGAAAATATCCTGTACATGTTTGAAGGACAAAAAGAATGGACCGGAAATAACGAAGAGATCATTTTCTCTAAAAGTGAAAAACTCAATTCATTCATCTTTGCATCAAAATTTTTGCAGGATGCCAAAGACATGCGCCAGTTAGAAGCAAAAGGTATTATTGCCGATGACCGGGATATGGAGGAAATGCTGAATGGCGGGGAGGAGATAAAGTAAGGCAAATGTGCAATTGCAAAATGTGCAAATTTGGGATATTGTTCAAATTTATTTTATATCAATCGATCTCCGCATTTTCAAATTTTCGAATTTGCTAATTTGCTTTTCTCCGTCTGCCCTATCTTTGCGAAAATTCTTAATTTTCAATACTAAATACTCAATTGCTCCATGTCAGTTCTCGTAAATAAAAACTCCAAAATTATTGTACAGGGTTTTACCGGTACAGAAGGCACATTTCATGCAACACAAATGATAGAATATGGTACCAACCTGGTGGGTGGTGTTACACCCGGCAAGGGAGGCAGTACCCATTTGGACAAGCCCGTTTTTAATACTGTGGCAGATGCGGTAAAAACAACCGGCGCTGATGTGAGTATTATTTTTGTGCCACCGGCCTTTGCTGCCGATGCAATTATGGAAGCTGCAGATGCAGGCATTGCGCTGGTAGTATGTATTACAGAAGGCATACCCGTACAGGATATGGTGAAAGTGAAAAATTATTTACAGGGTAAAGATACCCGCCTGATAGGGCCAAACTGCCCCGGCGTTATCACCGC
>JANMVB010000407.1:0-2953 GCA_031392305.1 Ferruginibacter sp. | reverse complement strand
TATAGACTTTGCCCGAAAGTTATTGATCGTATCCAACAACGCAAAACTTAATGGAGATTTCCAGGGGGCTGCTTTAATTTCAAGAGCAGCTTACCTGTTTTATAAAGACAATGATGGTAAAGACTTTAATAACTTTTACCTCGACATGTTTGATAAATTACAGGTTACAGATGAGTTTATTAAAGAGAAGGCGGATGGGTTTGTAAAATCAGAATATTTCGACTCCAGTTTTTTATTTTCCATAGCAGATAAAAGCACTGCAAAAACAATTACATGTATAAATGATTATGTTTATTCAGGGCACGCCGACGGAAAAATTATTATAAACAAGTGGGCGGAGCCATTGATTGTAACCGATACATTTTTTGACTTTAAAAAATTCACCGGCAACTCCTTAGATGAACTTCAACTTACAGTTACAAGCGTTACTGAAAGTAAAGAAAAAAATTATTTGGCTATTGGCGGAGGTTTCCCTTTTGTTCAGCTTTTTGATTTAAGTAAAAAAGGTAATGAATCCATTAGGTTGAATATGCCCGATGTAAATGATTACACAAAAAAAGTTTTTTTTACGGATAACGATAACCTGTTATTGTTTGCCGGCAATGGCAATTTATTAATGCTGAATGGTGGCAATCACCAGTATGTAAAATGGAATAAAAAGAAACAATTTAATTATGAAAATGGAAAATATATTTCATTGGATTCAATTCACAAGGAGCATAAGGTTAATTGGAATTCAGATTCATTTTATATACCCGGTGTAAATTTTAATTGTGTGTCGGTGTTTAAAAATATAATAGCAATTGGCATCGATTCTGGTTTAGTATTATTAAAGAATGACTCACTTATTACCATCAAATTACCAGGGATGGGTATTGCAAGTTCAATACAATTTGATACAAAGGGCGAATACCTATACATTGGCAGTGAAAAGCTGGGTGAAAATAGAACGGAGATAAACCTTTGCAAAGTAAAGCTTACAGATTTTAGCATTGAATTAAATCAAAGCCAGGCAGGAAGTATTACAAACATTGCCTGTAGCATTGATGGTAATTTTATAGCCACAGCAAGCGAAGACGGAAGTGTGGGGATTTATAATACAAAAGACGAGGTTGAATGGAAATATAATAACGCACTTATTTTATGGTTCCCCGATCCGCTCAATGCTAATAAAATAAAACTAAGGCCTACAAGCCTGGCTTTTAGTAACGACAATAAATATTTGCTGGCCGGGTATAAAAACGGGAGCATATATAAATGGCCGGTTAACGCAGCAGTTTTGGCTGAGCTTATTTGTGAAAGGGTTAAAGTTAACGGCGGCCCGGTGTATGCAAAATACATACATAAAAAAGATCAGCTCATTAAAATAAAAAATTATATTTGTAAGCAGCCTATAAGAAAATAATCAAAACCAACATGATTATGAAAAGTCTCTTATTAAACTCCCAGCTATTCATTTACGGCCCTTTGTTTTTACTGCTTGTAAATATTTCCACCGGTAAAGCCCGTATTCCAATTGTAAAATCACATTTGCATTTAGCAGCGGCTGCTAAGTTCAAAAAGCAAGGTGATGATTGCATGGCCACATTGAAAAATATAAATTTCGATTTAAAAAATGATCAGGACGGCATTCTTAATGAAGATGAAATAGAAGGATACGAACAATGTCTTGAGTCTGTTACACCTGAACTTGATTTTAAGAATAATATGCACGACTATTATTTCTTGTTGGATTGTTACACAAATCTTATGGATTATTATGACCTCGTAGTACATGATGAGGAAAAACTCAATGAGATTGAAGACAGCATTGAAGAAATTAGCACTGATGAATAAGTATAACCGGATATTGTAGAAGTATTATTTTTCGCTACAGATAAAGGGCAAATACATTTTTTGTCCGGGCTAAAAAGCAGTGTGGTACATCGTTGCATCGCCCTCTTGTACTGAATATCAATGGGGATCTTTGATTGTGTTATAGATAATGAAAGGGGCTTTTCATTTAAAATAGATAACAAAAAGTTTTACGATTTTATCCCTTGCGCACTATTATAAAATAATAAACCAAAACATACTATCATTAAAATGATAACCCGATTAATAAAAAGTAACAGAAAAACTTAACATCATGAAAAATTTTAAAATTGGTTCTTCACTATTTCTTTCTGCTTTGTTGATCCTGTTTTTTTTAACAAGTTTCAATTCAATACCTCAGCAAAATTGTAATAAACAATACGTAATGTCGTGGACTAATAATGTAAATGCCGGAAAGGCTTTAATAAGAGGGCAATTACCCGGCTACGAAAATTGTGTGAAGAGTTTGAACAGTAATAATTTAAGAGAAGAATTTATTACAGACGCTTACGCAGTATTAGGGAAATATTATCTTGACAATAATAATATCAGCCAGGCACGTTTGTACAGGACAATGGTTGCCCAGGAAAATAAACGAAAATAAAAAAGAATCAAAAAATTACTTCCTCTTCACCGCAACGTTTCCTCAGCGTGGGTTTTGAAGCAAAGGAGGGATGTTGTGGTAGCAGGGTGTAAGAGCATTGCATGAGCCGCCCAAAAAACAGTAATCCTATACTGCAATTAACTTCTCCACAGTAGCACCCGGCTTTAAACTTTACCCATAACAAAATATTATATCAATAGTAATCAGCAACTTACTGTCACCATTTTTATCGAAATGGAAGAGTTGGCTTTTAATAATGTTAAGCAGTATGCGAAAACGCCAACGTCCCCGGCCCGGCTTGAGCTCGTTGGGAGACGTTGACGGGAAGGGGAAGCATCACAATTAAGACTGTTTCATACAAATCATAACAATCAAAAGAATCACAGTTCAGACAATAACAAATCAGCGTTCATACATAACGCAGGTAAAGCTCCCCATAGGTATGCGGTAAAAGTGAGTGACACAACGATGTACCACATTGCTTCTTAGCCCGGA
>JANMVB010000405.1:0-5936 GCA_031392305.1 Ferruginibacter sp. | reverse complement strand
CCCGGTTACAGACAGGATACCGGATGAAGGCGAAAGAAAAAATATCATCAAGGCTTTGCAATACATGGGCCTCGAAAGTGGTAAGCCTTTATTGGGTATGCCGGTGCAACATATTTTTATTGGAAGCTGCACCAACAGCCGCATAGAAGATTTGCGTTTAGTGGCCGGCGTTATTAATGGAAAAAGAAAAAGCGACAATGTACAGGTGATGATTGTGCCGGGCTCTCATCAGGTGGCTGCCCAGGTAAAAGCCGAAGGGCTCGATAAGATATTTGAAGCGGCAGGCTTTGAAGTACGGCAGGCAGGCTGCAGTGCATGCCTTGGTATGAACGAAGATAAAATTCCGGCAGGCGAATATTGCATCAGTACCAGCAACCGCAATTTTGAAGGCAGGCAGGGAGCAGGTGCAAGAACATTACTTGCGAGCCCGTTAACCGCAGCAGCAGCAGCAATAACCGGCGTGGTAACGGATGTACGGGAGATGCTGGCTTGATGAAGGAAAAAAAATTGTTTACGAACATTTGTTTTTCAATTAAGCATCGTTGTGTTATGTTAATCCCGATTTTTATCGGGACTCACTTGTACTTTAAGTATTATGTGGAACAACAAATACACAGCATTTATAAAACGCAACCAATAATTACAAAAAAGCCCGAAGGGCTTAAATATGCATAACCCCGGATGCAATCCGGGGGAGAAACACCAAACAATGAAAGCATTTAAAGAAATACAATCCACATTTGTTCCATTGCCAATGGAAAATATTGATACGGACCAGATTATTCCTGCAAGGTTTTTAAAAGCAACCACACGTGATGGCTTTGGCAAAAACCTGTTCCGTGACTGGCGTTATGAAAATGATAATATAGCAACACCTAAGGCTGATTTTATTTTAAACAACCCGCTTTATTCAGGAAGCATTTTGGTAGCAGGAAAAAACTTTGGTTGTGGCTCTTCGAGAGAGCATGCGGCATGGGCCATACTGGATGCAGGTTTTACGGCGGTGGTATCAAGTTTCTTTGCTGATATTTTTAAAAACAATGCGTTGAATAATGGCGTATTGCCGGTAGTGGTAAGTGATGAGTTTCTAAACGAAATTTTTGAACAGGGCAATACCGCAACACTCACCATTAATTTAATCGAGCAAACCATTCGTATTGATTCAACAGGAGCAACAGAAAATTTTGAGATCAACAATTATAAGAAAACCTGTATGATCAATGGATATGATGATATAGATTTTTTATTAAGCAATAAAGAAGAGATAATAGAATTTGAAAGGCAAATGTGAAAATGAGAAAATGAGAACCAATTAGCAAATGTGCAAATGTGCAAATGTGCAAATGAAAATTCCCGCATTCTTTTTTTTCACATTGAGCCATTTTTACATTGAACTATTTGCATATTGAGCTATTTGCACATTTGCACATTTGTATTTTAATCTACCCTAAAAATAAAATTATGATTAAGAAAATAGCAGTCATTCTTGGAGACGGCATCGGGCCGGAAGTAACGCAGCAATCAATCAAGGTATTGGATACCATTGCTGAAAAGTATGGCCATGAATTTAATTATAGTTATTGCCTGATGGGTGCCATCGCAATAGATGAAACCGGTAACCCCTTACCTGACGAAACAATTGTGCAATGTCTGGATAGTGATGCGATATTATTTGGCGCAATCGGCCACCCAAAATACGACAACGACCCTACAGCAAAAGTACGGCCTGAGCAAGGCTTGCTAAAGCTGAGGAAATCGTTGCAGTTGTTTGCAAACATTCGTCCGATCACTACTTACGCATCATTGCATCATTTATCTCCTTTAAAAAATAAGCAACTGGAGCAGGTTGATTTCATCATCTTTCGTGAGTTAACCGGCGGTATATATTTTGGCGAAAAGAAAACAAATGAAGACCAAAGCTGGGCTTATGACGGCTGCGAATACACGAAAGCAGAAGTAGAACGAATAGCGCATCTTGCTTTTCAATCAGCACAACAAAGACGAAAAAAATTAACCCTGGTAGATAAGGCCAATGTGTTGGAAACTTCCCGGCTTTGGCGCAAGGTGGTGAAAGAGCTGGCTCCCCAGTATAGTGATGTAGCATTGGATTTTTTATTTGTAGATAATGCGGCCATGCAAATCATTTTAAATCCAAAACAGTTTGATGTAATACTTACAGAAAATTTATTTGGCGATATTATCAGTGATGAAGCAAGTGTAATCAGCGGCTCATTGGGCTTACTGCCTTCAGCTTCTGTTGGTACCGGTAATGCTTTATTTGAGCCCATCCATGGGTCTTACCCGCAAGCCGCCGGAAAGGATATTGCCAATCCGTTGGGCTCCATTTTATCTGCTGCCATGATGCTGGATTATTTTAATTTAAAAGAAGAAGCGAAACTGGTAAGGGATGCTGTTGCGTGGACGATCGATCATTTATTTGTTACAAAAGATATAGATCCCATCAATTTTTATTTTACATCCACTGTAGGCGAGTTGATATGTGATTATGTAAGCGGAAGAATTTCGGGGGATATCAACCAGGAGAATATTGAGTTAAGGAAATCGACAATAATTTAAGACGGCAAAAGGTAAAAGGTGTAAGGTGTAAGGTAAAGGTATATGGTATAAGGTGTAAGGTGTAAGGAATATGGTATAAGGCGTAAGGTGTAAGGAATAGGGTATAAGGTATAATGCGGAAGGTGTAAGGTATAGGAAAAGCAGGGTATAATATCCAAAAGGCTCCAACCTTAAACCCTAAACCCTAAACCGTCAACCATCTAAAAAGTTCTTTGTTTTTTAAAAGTTCACAGGTATATTTGCAACACAACACTTCTTTATGTTGAACAGCAAATTATTTAATGGCATCAAAACAACAGCAGTAATAATTATTATTGTCATTGTCATTATTATACCTGTCGCACATGGAGGAGGAAACCTTATTTATTAAAAAGATTACATTGATAAAAAAGACCCGCCTCCAAAAAAGGCGGGTTTTTTATTGCCTGCATTTTATATACAGATTCACAAAACAAAAGAATTTTATGACAACTTATTACAACGAAAATACGGTGCTCTATCTTAACGGAGCTTATGTAAAAGCTGCGGAAGCAACGATGGATCTTTACAGCCAGTCGTTGCATTATGGCTACAGTGTGTTTGAAGGAATACGCTCATACAAAACAGTAAATGGCGAAACAAAAATTTTTAAAGCTGAAGCACATTTTGAAAGGTTAAAAAATTCAGCAATTGCCCTTAACCTCCCCTTTCACTGGACGGTAGAGGAATTGATAACAGCTACTTATGAAATATTGGAGCGGAATAACTTACAGGATGCTTATATCCGCCCGGTAGTTTTTGCACCGGCCAATATGAGCTTTGTTCAAAATACAGTATCTCATATTACCATCCAGGCCTGGGAAATGCAACCCTTCCTGGGAGAAAAATTATTGAGGGTAATGACTTCTTCTTTTCAGCGGCCCAATCCAAAAGGTTTTAAGATACAGGCAAAAGCAGCCGGTCATTATGTAAATTCTATTTTGGCCAGCCAGGAAGCTAAAGCAAAAGGATACGATGAAGCATTGCTTACAGATATGAACGGCTTTGTTGCTGAAGGCCCGGGTGCAAATATATTTTATGAAAAGGATGGTCAGTTAATCACTCCATCAGCAGGGCATATTTTGCAGGGCATTACCAGGGCAACAGTTTTTGAAATCTGTGATGAATTAGAAATTCCGGTTGTAGAAAAGCAAATCACCATTGATGAATTAAAAGATGCTGATGCAGTATTCTTTTGTGGTACTGCAGCAGAAATAATTGGCTGGGAAAGCTATGATGAAGTTGTCTTCAAAAAACATTGGAAGAATTCATTAGGGAAAGTAATTCAGGATGCTTATAAAAATAGAGTTATAGAGAAGGAATATAAACAATCTTTAGCCGAAGTATAAATGGAAATAAATAAATATAGCAAAACACTTACCCAGGATACAACTCAACCGGCCGCACAGGCCATGTTGTATGGCATAGGGTTAACAGATGCAGACCTAGCAAAAGCACAGGTAGGCGTAGTAAGCATGGGATATGATGGCAACACCTGTAATATGCACCTCAATGACCTGGCGAAACTTGTAAAGCAGGGCATCTGGGATAATGACCTGGTGGGTTTAATATTTAATACAATTGGTGTAAGCGATGGCATGAGTAATGGCACACCCGGAATGCGTTATTCCCTGGTGAGCCGTGATATTATTGCGGATTCAATTGAAACCGTTTGTGGTGCCCAATATTATGATGCATTAATAGCCATACCCGGTTGCGATAAAAATATGCCCGGCTCTATTATGGCGATGGGCAGGTTAAACCGTCCGGCCATTATGGTGTATGGTGGTACTATTGCACCGGGCCAATACAAAGGGCAGGACCTGAATATTATTTCTGCTTTTGAAGCCCTGGGACAAAAAATTGCAGGTACATTGGATGACGCAGATTTTAAGGGCATTGTTATGAATAGCTGCCCCGGCGCAGGTGCCTGTGGTGGAATGTACACAGCCAATACCATGAGCAGTGCCATTGAGGCATTGGGTATGAGTCTGCCTTATTCCTCCAGCAATCCGGCGTTAAGTGCGGAGAAGAAAATGGAATGTTTAAATGCAGGTAAGGCTATCCGCTATCTGATGGAACAGGATATAAAGCCATCAGACATAATGACGAGGAAAGCATTTGAAAATGCAGCGACAGTTATCATGGTGCTGGGTGGCAGTACCAATGCGGTGCTGCATATAATTGCAATGGCAAAAAGTGTGGGTGTTACATTTACGCAGGATGATTTTCAAATGATCAGTGATAAAGTGCCGCTGTTGGCAGACCTTAAACCAAGCGGAAAATTTTTGATGGAGGACCTTCATAATATTGGCGGCGTTCCGGCAGTAATGAAGTATTTATTAACGCAGGGTTTCCTGCATGGCGATTGCTTGACAGTAACGGGTAAAACTGTTGCAGTGAATTTAGCAGGTGTTCCGGAGTTGGATTTCGAAGCACAAAAGATTATTTATCCCCTGTCGCATCCGATAAAGGCAACAGGACACCTGCAAATCCTGTATGGCAACCTGGCAATAAAAGGCAGCGTAGCAAAAATTACAGGTAAAGAAGGAGAATTATTTGAAGGCCCGGCAAGGGTTTTTAATGGAGAGTATGAATTGATCAATGGTATCAACAACGGAAAAATAAAAGCAGGCGATGTAGTAGTTATAACACATGTAGGTCCTAGAGGTGCGCCGGGCATGCCCGAAATGCTAAAACCAACTTCTGCCATCATTGGCGCTGGCCTTGGTAAAAGCGTCGCCCTTATAACAGACGGAAGATTTAGCGGCGGCACCCATGGATTTGTAGTTGGCCATATCACCCCCGAAGCTTTTGATGGTGGATTGATTGGGTTGGTTCAGGACAATGATATTATTGAACTGAATGTTGCTACAAAAAAAATGACTTTAAAAGTTTCTGAAGAAGAAATTGCAAAAAGAAGAGCAGCCTGGCAGCAACCTGCATTAAAAGTAACCAAAGGAGTTTTATATAAATATGCAAGGCAGGTGAAAGATGCAAGCGAAGGTTGTGTAACGGATGAATAGAAGGCCGCCCCTTCGCCCCATGAAGGAGGTTTTTGAAGGGTTTGAAAATGCCTGAAACTTTTGAGTATTTCAAAAGTGTAGGTTTAAAAAATGAACAAACAATTTCTAAATAATAAACAATGGAAACATTAGAAATCATTGAAAAGCAATTGGAGTCCGACAAGCCGGAAGCTGCGTCTTCAATCCCTCTTCAGGGGACAGGGGTAGAAATCCCCGGCTCACAGGCTGTGTTGGATGCCTTTGTAGCTGAGGGGGTAGATACCATATTCGGTTACCCCGGTGGGGCCATCATGCCCATCTATGATTCGTTGTACG
>JANMVB010000369.1:0-16819 GCA_031392305.1 Ferruginibacter sp. | reverse complement strand
CTTCAATGGATATTGCCGAATCAATTTTGAAAATTCTTTTGCCTGTTTCTTATAAACCCGGTTCGTAGAAGCATACGGATGGCGGGCACAACTTTGTTGTAATGCAATGAATAATAGTGTTAAAGCTATTGGCAAATAGTTGTACTTCATTCACAGGTATTTTATTTTACTGAAAGATAAAAACATTTTGGTTCGCACTGGTCTATGATTTAAATACCGGAACAACACACCTGTTTCAGGAGATTTTTATTTATTTCTTATTCACAGAAAAAAAGAAATAACTACAGGGCTTTGGGATGGATACTTTACAAGAGTAAGAAATGGCTTAAATATTGTATCCCTTTAAGAAAAGAAATTTATGGGAGACTATAAACTACAGCTGGAACGTTCCTGGAAAGAAGTAAAAGAAGATCTCAAAGAAAATAACATCTACCTGACCGATGAAGATCTCGACTATCAACCGGGACAGGAAGAACAATTGCTGGCAAGGCTGGAAAAGAAAATGAATAAAACTAAGGCGGAAATAAAGGCCCTGATAGAAAGCATTTCTTTCAACAAAGGGAAGGCTTCCTGATTTTTTTTAAACCTTATCGTTGCCCCGCCTTGCGGTTATAAAACTTTCGCCTGGGTTTTCCGCTTCCACCACCACCGCCACCTGTTCTTACCCTTGGTTTGTAGGGTGGTGCAGGACCAAATTCGGCCGGTATCTCCGGCTTATCAACTTGCTTATCAATTAAAGCCTCAATAGCAGCAAAACTGTTTTGCTCTCTTTCACCAACTAAAGTAAATGCCATTCCATCTGCTTCCGCTCTTGCTGTACGACCGATACGGTGTACATAATCTTCGCCATCGTGTGGCACATCATAATTTAATACAAGGCCAATGTTATCAATATCAATACCACGGCTAAGGATATCCGTAGCAACTAAAACTTTAATTCTTCCGCTTTTAAAAAACATCAATACTTCTTCCCTTTTATCCTGCTCAAGATCACTATGTATTTCATCTACTGCCAGGCTGGTCCTTTTTAAATCACGGGTTAATTGCTTTACACTGTTTTTGCTGCTGCAAAAAATAAGTACGGATGAGAACTCTTTTTGGTGTAAAATATATTTAACGAGGGGAATTTTTTGAGTGTCGTACACCACATACGCCAGTTGGGTAATTTTTTCGTTGGGCTTACTAATTGAAATACTTACTTCAGCAGGATGATGCAAAATACTCCTGGCAAGTTCCCTGATCTTTTGTGGCATAGTAGCAGAGAATAAAAGGTTTTGCCTTTTTGGGGGCAAGGCATGGATGATCCGCATAATATCATCATAAAAACCCATGTCCAGCATACGGTCTGCTTCATCAAGCACAAGGTATTTTAAGCCCTGCAATTTTACATAACCCATATTGATATGTGCCAGCATTTTACCGGGAGTACACACAACCACATCAGCGCCCACACTCAATGCTTTCTTTTCCTGTACAAAAGCGTTACCATCTCCCCCGCCATATACTGCAATTGAACTTACAGAAGTAAAATAAGAGAGGCCTTCCATGTGCTGGGCAATTTGTACCGCCAACTCACGGGTGGGCACAATTACCAATGCCGTAATGCTGTGATGATTGAGGGGGGCAGAAATAATATTATTAATCAGTGGCAATAAAAAAGCAGCGGTTTTACCCGTGCCTGTTTGTGCAGAAGCTATTACATCTTTACCTGCAAGAACTAGTGGTATCACTTGTTCCTGTACCGGGGTTGCTTCATCGTAAGCTGATGCCTGAATACCTTCTAAAAGTCTGTCGTCGAATCCAAAATCTGTGAACTTCAAAATAATACGTAGTGGTTATTGATTGATATGAGTTACCGGGTGCAGAAAATTAATATTTGTTTTACTCTTCCACATTGCTTTCAACTGGCTGAGGTGTTGTGTTCTTAATGGTGATTTGAAATTTTGTATTTAAAATTACCTGGAAGTGGCCTGTTTTTAATACCGCAAGTGTTGCTGCATCTTCCATCATTGCTGCAGCCAACTGGCTCGCCAAATCAGAGCCGCTGATTACATTATTAACCTTGCCCTGCGAAAATTCAATGACGAATTTATACCCTGCTTTTCTACCGGAACCTGCTCTTTCAAAATCTTCCCTGTTTAATGGCAGCAACTGATCACCACCGGAAGATTTTTTTAATAATATTCTTATTACAGGAAGGTATTTGTTCCAAATATATGTGTACATGATGTAGCTTTTAAAATTGCACTTTTAATTTTTGTATAAAACCATTTAAAATGGTGTTTGTAAAGGTGCTTAAAGGTAGGCTTTATTGGCGGATCAGGTACAGTTTTGTTGTCCAAACAAAGAAGTAGCCATGGTCAACATCGTTGTGTCACTCACTTGTACGTCATACCAATGTGGATCTTTAATTGCGTTTTACATAAATACGATGATTATTTTAGTAGTTTCTCCACAATAAATTTACCCAACTTGTTTCCTGCAATTGCGCCCTGGTCAACACTATTGCGGTAATGAATACCGCCATACACCCTGCTGATGGAGGCTTCTGCAGCAGCCTGCTGAAATGAATTAAAATGGCGCTGCATACCAATATACCTGAGATCACTTGTATCCTGGAAAGAAAAATTATCTCCATATAAAGCTGCAAGTGCTATAGAAGCAGAAGCGGTAATGGTACTATGTCCACTGGTGTATTCGGGAAAGGGTGGGGTTTGCAAAAAGGGTATCCAGTTTCTATCAATCATATCATTGATCACAGTCACCGGCCGCACCACATTACTGCGAAATTTTTCATCCCAGCATGAAATGAATGCATCATATAAAGCAATTGCGGTGATTGCATACGTCTGTGCAATTTTTACCGGATCGGCCTTGGCCTGCCGAGCAGCAATTGCTGCAATCCCCATCCAGTGGCCACCGGGTGTAATTTTTTTATTACCAAACATCATGTGCCCTGCATGTTCCATCACAAATGGATTGTCATCCCAATATCGGGCAATTTCTTTTTGCTCACCTGTAAGGCTTTTGCCAATTGTATAAACCTCATACGTTTCTTTAAAAAAAATACTGTTTGAATCCTTACTGAAAGGCGGCGGCTTTGGTGGCATAAACTGAGCTGCAGAATCCATTACCATTGGTTTCATAGTATTCCAGCACCATTCTACTGCATCGAGGTAATCTGGTGGTGTAGGGTTCCATTTACCAGGTTCTCTGCTACCAAGATGCTTAGGTTTGCCCCTTGATAAAAAATAGCCATCATTTTTAGCTCTTCTGAGTATTACGCTTGCTACACTGTCGCCGAAATCAACTGACCGCTGGTAATCGGCTTCATCCATGCTATTTTTAAAGCTGTTAAATAAAGATGTTTCATAGTTTTTTAAAGAATCAACTGAGAAAACTTTTATGTTACGGGCCACTGAAAAAAAGGCCTTGCTTGCGGCCAGGGTATAATTATATTTTTTACCCTTTTCAGGATTTGGCATATCGCCAAATCCTTTGAGATTTTTGGTGATTGATTCAGCACCCTTTTTACTGAAGCGGATAGCCTCATAAGAAGCCAGCGAAGAATACACATAAATTCTACTGGCAACAGGTGGGGTAAACACATCGTAAATTATAACCTGTGTAAGTTGATCCTGGTTTTGGTGGAGTATTTCAGCATCATCAATTGGCAATTCAACTTTTTGCCGGCAGCCTGCGCTTAAAATCAAAAGGCCAGAAAGAGAAAAAATCCATTTCCAATTTTTCATCGGTTAGTTTGCTTTTTATATTTGTTTAATGACGTTATTGAAATAAAATCATTTTGAAATGTTTTTCAAAAAAATAAATGACGGTCCTTTTGTCCAATCAACAGAAGGTTTTGTTGCGGATGGCCGAATGGAAAAATTGCCCAGTACAAGATCGGTTTTTCCATCTCCATCTAAATCACCTGCATCCATTGTGAGCCACCTGCCCTTATTACATTCAATATTTGTAGAGGCTGTAAATTTAAAATTACCTTCATTTTGCAAATACACAAATCCTTCACCCGGCTGGTTTTTATAATCTGCAAAAAAAGCAATGGTGGCAATATCAAGGTCGCCATCTTTATCAAAATCCCTTGCTATGCCTTTGTAGCAACCATTAACCGGGAAAAAATATTTTTGAATAAAACGGTTATCCCCCTCATTTAAAAAAATGTAAACCCCATGATAAGGTTTTAGTACCATGGAGTAATCTGCATTGTCGCCACAGGTATAAATGATATCCTGTAAGCCGTCGTTATTAAAATCAGCAAATTCAAAATAGGTAGATCCGAAAATTGCAGGAAATTGTAAAATCCTGCGTTCTTCAAATTTACTGTTTCCTTTATTTATAAAAAGAAAAATACCTTCATCTCCCTGGCTAAAAAGAGCCCAGATATCAGGTAATCCATCATGGTTGTAATCTTCAATATATGCCTTAATTGCACCAGGCTTATCTCTTAAAACATGACGGGTATAAATTTTATTTCCGCTGTTTTCCATCCACGAAAGTGCGCCGCTTAAATGACCGAATTCGCAAACAATATAATCTGTGCGGCTGTCATTATTAAGATCGCATGAACTTATTTGAACGGGTCTGGCCAAATTGTCAAATAAGGCTAAAGCATCTAACCCTGTAATTTGTTTTGCTTTTGTGTGAAGAAGCTGGCCTTTGCCAAATTTACCATTATTGGGGTTGATAACATTCATATTACAAACAACTATGGAATCATTGTGTATGTCAATATCAACTATCGTTGCATCCATTTTAACTGAATCAGTTATTTGCAATTGTTTGTTATAGCGAAAAAGATATTTGCCTGAGAGATCAAAGAGCAATAATTGAAGATCATTAACTGAAGTATCAATTTTTGTAAGTGAGATGGCTGGGGAAGGATAATAATATGGAGGTATTTGTGCCTCGAAAATAGCAAGGCCGGGTTTTATTGTTTGGGTGCGCTGCTGTTCGGGTAAAGTATCCGGTGAGAGTGCTGTATAATAATCTATGATATTTTGCCATTGCAGGCTATTGATCAACGGCTTATCAGGATAATAGTTTTCGGGAAGGTGCTCATCATATTTATTTGACGGGTATTGTTGGAATCCATAATTAAAAATCCCTAACCGTGGACCCATTGCCGGAAGTATCCCATTTTCCCAGGTGTACGCATCAGCTTGCAACGGATCGGGAAGTAAATGGCATGATTGACAATAAGTGGCTGCTAATACTTTTCCTTTTGCAATACTTGAATCAGGCACATCTTTATGAGATTTATTTTTCTTTATTTCTTTGCAGGAAAATAAATAAAACAAGCAACTGATTTGTAAAAGTAAAATTGCAATTTTATTGATTTTACTATTTATCAAACTTTTGGTAACCACTTTAAGCATTTAAAAATTATTATAAAATGGCTCATTTAAATGGGAGTGTTTAAAATATATACCATTATTCTCTTTTGGTTAATTTTTTAATAATTCATTTTCACTTACCCTACTTTAAATAAAACCTTAACCTTCCAAGGTAGTGAGTAGCAAATTTAATGTGATGCTATTTTAATCAAATGTACAAGAGGGCGATGCAACGATGTTTATCAGGGTTAAAATGTTTGGACAAAAAATAAAAACTCATCCTGAAAATAATAAATGCAATGCCTTGTATATTTAGTGCAGGCAAACTTTTATTTTAAAATACCCTGGCGCTGCAACCTACGTGAGGTATCGATCTTACCTTCAAATGATAACAAATGTTTTACGCCATTTGAAGTATTGCTGGTAACCGTAATAGTTTTGTGAAAGGTTACTGCCTGGCCAACAGTATTAAAAATAACAGTCAATTCATCTTCCATACCGGGCATAACAGCTTCGTCGGAATATTTAGCGTTGGTACAACCGCATGAGGTATTTACTGCTGATACAAAAAGGGGATGAACACCAGTATTTTTAAACTTGAATTTTATTAGTACACTATCGCCTTCTTTAACTGTACCAATATTTTTTGACGGCTCAAACCAGGTAATTTTACTAAAATGTACTGTATCAATCTGGGCAAGGTTTGCAGGCTTAATCCCTAATTTATTTTCATAAGGATGCAAGGCCATTTTAGAGTCTGCATTATTGTTACATGAAAGCAACATGATTACGCAAATTATGATACAGCCATGCAGCTTGTATGCTATTTTATTTATTGTGATGAGGTAAAGTAACATTTTATTTTATTTTTCTAACACGTCCTTTACTGTCTGAAATTTTTATGGAAACTACATTACTGTCAGTACATAAAAATCTCGCAGACTGGGATAAAAATGAATTGCCATAATAAAACTCAGTTGCCTGCTTAATTCCATTTCGGTATTCAAGTTCCGCACTTACATCGCCTTTTTCTGCAGATATGAAACTAACATTTCTTTTTAATGTATAAATTTTAAGTGGCCCCCTGTTTTGAGATGCTGCTAAAAGATATTTGCCATTGTTGCTCCTTAGTTTTACCAATGCTTTTCCATTGCCCGGAATGTAAATACCACTTTGAAGAATTGATTGCGCATTAAAATTTCCTTTGCCATCTCCCTTCAATAATAAGCCGTTCAATGCATCATATCTTCCTACATTCACTTCTGTACCATAATCGTTTCCATTGATCAATACATCTAAATTATTATCCCCATCAAAATCATCCACAACCATTCCATTCAAAACAGAAAACTGGGCCTGCACGGGCAATGGGGTAAGGGTGAACTTTCCATTCCCGTTATTACTAAGATAACATGATTTTAAATTATTAGCCTTTAGTATTAAAGCATCCTTTAATTGTTCTTTTGAAAGAACCTGGTCAATTGTTGCTACTGCAAACGATTTGTAATTTTGAAATACTGATCGCATGCCGATCATTTGTTTTACAATATCTTCTCTTGTGTGAGCTGGAAATTCCCTTTTCGTTTGGTCTTGCTGGCTGGTTGGAAAATACAATGTGGGAAAGGCATCGTAGCTGCCATTGTTATCAAAATCTTTTGCATAAATAGAAACGGGATACTGTGGACTTGCTTTGTAAAGTGAATTCTGCCCAAGGTTGCCGACTATATAATCCATATCACCGTCGTTATCAAAATCACCTGGTGCGATGGTGTTCCACCAACCTATTTGACTGGCAACGCCAGTAGTGTTGGAAATATTTTTGAATGTTCCTTTTTCATTTTTTAAAAAAATCAATCCCATCCATTCGCCTGCCAACATAAGGTCCTGCCATCCATCTTTATCAAAGTCAGTAAAAACTGCATCGCATACAAGCCCTATATTTTTCAGGTCTTTTGCTATCTCATTTGTAACATCAGTAAATAAAACTTTGCCTTTTTTAGTGTCATTTCTATAAATAAAACTTGATACCGGCCTTGGGTAACTCCAGGGTTCAACCCTGCCAGAAATAAAGAGATCAAGGTCGCCGTCTTTATCGTAATCAGCTCCTCTTATACAAAATTTACTGGTAGTATTTACTGGCAGTGCAGTTGTATCAGAAGTATAATTTCCCCTGCCATCATTGATATATAAATTATCCTGGTAAGCTTTTGTACCGGGTGCATTTTCGTAACCGCCACTTGTAATATACAAATCCAAATCTTTATCTCCATCAATATCAAACAATAGTAAACCTGCATCTTCATTCAATTTATTATCATGATTGGTGCCTGGCAATAAAGCTTTTTGAACAAAGCGGTTGTTTGGCTGCTGTAGAAATATTTGTGCGCTTTTAGTAAAAGCGCCACCTGTAATTATATCATCGAGTCCGTTATTGTCAATGTCTCCTACAGCTAAGGCGGGGCCATATTCAGAAAGTTTATGGGGAAGTAATTTTTGGATATTAAAATCAATAAAATCATTTTCTGTATGAACAAAATGCAGGTTTACTGAATCAGAAATTTCAGTAAATAATGTATTTAATGCAATGGTATTATTTGGAAATAAATAATCTGCAGTTGCGTTTTTTATTTCTGCCTTTAATACCTGGTCAGCTTTAATATTTTTCAATAGTTGCTTTTTACCATTCGGCCATTTTATTATTATTGAATCTACAATACTAACTTTTCCGAGGCCAAAATGCGCAATACCCTGGATAGTTGAAAGATACCCCCTGTATGGTGTGTTTTCCCAAACTTGTTTTTTTGACCCATCGTAGCATATTTCAACGTATGCACCGAGGCCGTTGATGTTGTGTTGATCCCCTGTAAATTTTATTTGGATAAAGTGGTTACTGTCATTCTTAAGATGTCTTAGTTCATTCCTGTACAAAGTAGCTTCATCATTTATGTTGTTGATCACAAAATCCACATCACCGTCATTATCTAAATCAGCATAAGCCGCACCGGTCGAAAAAGATGGAGTTGTAATACCCCAATCTTTTGATACGTTGGTAAAGGTTAGATTGCCATTATTTTTGAACGCATAATTTGAAATTTTCACTTCCGGTACCTGACTAAGCATTTCCTTTTTGGTAGCAATGGAGTAAGCCTTTGTGCGAAAGCTAATAAAATCATGATCTGTTACATCCTTCGGAAATCCATTGGTAATTACAATATCCCGGAAACCATCATTGTCAAAATCAGTTACAAGCGGGGTCCAGCTCCAGTCTGTTTCAGCTATTCCTGCAAGAAATCCTATATCGCTGAAAGTGGGGGCGCCCATAGAATCATTTTGCAAAACCCTTGGCCCCTGGTTTAGCTGGATTACGTTACGTACATATTGATACTGGTATCCATAATAATCCAAGTTCATATATGTCTGGTAGCTGTTGGGCATCAGCATCATTTTCTTCCTGTAATTATCTTCGGGATCCATATCAACTTCAATGATATCATCTAACCCATCGTTATTAATATCAATTACATCCTGGCCCATTGAGTTGGCTGAGGTATGTTTAAAATAAGTTGTCACTTTATCTGTAAAAGTGCCATCATGATTATTGATATAGAGAAGATTGTTGGGCAAAAAATCGTTCGTCACATACACATCTTTCCACCCATCCTGGTTAATATCACATATATTAATCCCATGACCATAACCTTCAATTGTAATGCCTGCTGCTTTTGACACATCAGTAAATACAGGGTGATTTAAATCTTTATTCCAGTCATTGCGAAAAAGTTTATCGGTGTTTGGATTTTCACTGTTAACAAGTATAGGCCGGAATTTATTTGGATATTCATCTTTCAGTATTTCATTAATCAAAAGATACATATCCAGGTCCCCATCATTATCATAATCAAAAAATGCAGCCATGGTTGAATGGGAAGTATCATTTAATCCATATTCTGCCGCCCTGTTTAAAAAATGTGGAATGCCATTTTTATCATTACCTGCATTTATGTACAGGAGGTTTTCTCTTTTTGAAGCATCTTTTAATAAGGTGGCAGACACATATATATCCATCTTTCCGTCATTATTAATATCCACTACACTTACACCCCTGCACCATCTGCCTTCACCGGTAACGCCTGCATCGCTGGTAATATCTGTAAATTTAAAATCGCCTTTATTTAGATAAAGTTTATTAGGCACAGCATTACCAGAAAAGTAAATATCCTGCAGCCCGTCATTATTAAAGTCAGCAATACCCACACCACCACCGTTGTAAATATTCTCCACATCCAGCACATTAAAACTATCATTATCAATAATCGTATTATTAAAATGGATACCCGAATAATCCGCTTTTATTTCCTTGAATAGCGATGAGTTTTTATCATTACAACCAATTATTGTAATCACTATAAATACCAATGACAAATATTTTATCATGAATTAAAATTCTAAAAATAAAGAAAGGGAAAAGAGTACAAATAAAAATGTATTTTGTAATGCAATTTAATTAAAGTGAAGTTGAACCAAAGGGAAGTAAATAAAAATAAACGAGGACTAAACTCTAAAAAATTATACTGAAGATTACTTTTTATTGAATCAACTGAATTTCTTTGTTCAACATCGTTGTGTCACTCACTTGTACCACATACCTCCTTGGAGCTTTTCCCACATTATAATTTCCGTGACACTAAAGAGAAAAAAAGCAAGATAATTATTTGAGTTTAAAAAAGATCCCAATAGCTAAAATGTGCACGAGTGCGACGCCACCGAAGTTTGCCAAAGCTCAAATGCCTGGTTCAAAAAAGTCTATATTTTAATCTAAGAATTTTGTAAGCAGCTTTCTAATAATTAAAAAACAGTAGCAAAGTCTTCGGGAATATATAACAAGAGGCTGCCCTACTATGGAGACAGCCTCTTGTTTCTTAAGATAAAAGGTATTTACTAGTATCCCGGATTTTGCTTTAAAGTAGGCTTACCATCGGCAATACTATTGTTTATAGCGTATTCAGGAATAGGTAGGTATTCGTGTTTATTTGCAGTAAAGGTTGAGCCTGACAGTGCACTTGTTCTACGCACTGTTTCTTTAGGAAAATACTCTGTGTTCAACACAGTTGCGGCAATTCCCCAACGAACAAGATCAAAGAACCTATGTCCTTCCATTCCTAATTCAATTTTTCTTTCAAAGCGTACTGCTTTTCTTGCAACATCTTTATCAGCAAAAGGTACAACATACTGGCCCACTAAATAATTTGCTGCAGGTGCTGCACCATTCATCACTGGTGAATTTGCTGCTCTAGCTCTAACTCTGTTTATATATGTCATGGCTACAGTCATGCTACCTACTTCAATCTCTGCTTCAGCAGCCATCAACAAAACATCTGCAAAACGCATTGGTGTAAAATTGAGTGCATTGTTTGCAAAGCCCCAACCTACTGTACCTGCTACACTTCCAATATCGGCTTTATAATAAGTATTCTTTTTAGGACTATAAGGGCCACCGTAAGTGTATAAACGGATCCAGTTTCTACCCGGGTGCAAACCCCAATCGTAATAAGGGATACCTCTTCTACCTACAGTCCAGTCTAAACGAGGATCAAGTGTTCCTGCATAGGGTGTAAAAGCATCAGCAGAAGCAAAGGGCTCATCACTGGTTACATCTGTATTGTTATATGTATCAGGCTTGGGCAAACCTAAAGCATCGGTTTGAAATGAGTTTACCAAATTTTGTGAAGGTTGAAAAAATCCGCAACATGCTCCCGGTTTCTCTGTGGTAGCACTACCACCGTGGGGGTAATTCAATGTATTATCATAATTGCCATTGGTATTGGCGCCATCACCATAAGAGGCCTGTATAGAAAAAACTGTTTCCGGATTATTTTCAGTAAGCACTCTGAAATTGGTTTGATATGTAGGTGTTAGATCAAAAGCCACACCTTTACTTGTTTTTCCACTGGCTATGATTAAATCAAAAAGTGCTTTCGCCTCAGTAAATTTCTTTTCAAACATATACACTTTGGCCAGATAGGCGCCGGCAGCCCATTTATTTGCACGTCCAACTTGTGGCCTAACTTCATCAAGGTTATCATAAGCAAATTTAAAATCGGCTTCAATTTGTGGCCAGATATTTACATAAGCTCCTGCAGCATCTGTATTTGGAACTTTAAAATCTACCACTGTTTCATCAATATAAGGTATATTATTAAAGGATTTTTTTCCTTCAAAATGCATGAAACCCCTGATAAATTTAGCCTCTGCTTCTATTTGTTTTGCATCTGCTGCTGCAATATCTGTTGCCAATGGTAATACTTTTAATACCTGGTTGGCACCACCAACCCCATCCCAAATGGCAGACCATTTATTGGGCAATTGCCCCACACTCGGTAACAATTCGAAACGCATGATAGGATTTGCATCTACCATATCTGTTGGTTCAGTCCCTTTGTATGCATCTCCCCCTCTTATACTTCCCCAAAGCCAGTTACTGGCACCACCATTTTGCTGACCTTCTCTTCCATCAAGTGTGGCGTATGCATTTATAAGCATTCCATCAACACCCTTTTTATTGGTTAAACTAGCCAGGTCATAAACTCCCTGTGGTGCTATTTGCAAAAATTCCTCTTTGCACGAAGACAATATTGCTGTAAACGATATTGTTGTTGCTATTATTAATAATCTATTTTTCATAAATTTTATTTTCACATTAATTAAATTAGAATGTAACACTCAAACCTGCGATATATTGTTTTGGATTTGGGAAACCACCAAGATCTACGCCCAAATAAAAGTCTCTTGCTCCAAATGGATCACGGGAAATAAGGCTTAAATCCGGGTCGGCCCCTGTGTAATTTGTTATAGTAAATAAGTTTTGAGCCTGGATGTAAAGTTTAACATTCGAAAGCCTTGCCCTGTTTACCAAGCTTTTAGGTAATGTATAACCCAGTTGAAGTGTTTTGGCACGCAAGTAAGAGCCATCTTCAACATAGTATGAATTGGAGGTACTAGATGTAAATGATGTATAGCCGTTAGCAGTACCTGGGGCTAATAATGGGAGTTTGGCATTTTGATTACCCGGAGTCCAGCTATCAGTTAATACCCTTGTGCTAACTCCACCTATAAATACACGCATATCTGTGTAGTACTTTGTGTAATTGTATATTTCATTGCCCTGGTTCCAGAAGAAAAATGCTGTAAAATTGAAATTTTTATAGGTTGCACCCAGGTTTAAACCCATTTGAAAATCCGGATGAGGGGTTCCCAAAAATGTTCTGTCTGCATCCGTAATTTGCTTATCCCCGTTTATGTCTTTATACTTCCAGCTACCCACTACTGCACCCGGCATAGATAATGCGGTCAGATCCGCTGCTGTGTTATAGAAACCGTCAAGTACAAAACCATGGAATGAAGATATGGGTTGACCTAACTCTGTTCTAACTGCCTGGTTTAGCCTTTCAAGGTTTATTATCCGTGGTGAATTTTCATTGTTTAATTTGGTCATGGTATTTTTATACCTTGAAAAAGTTAATCCTACATCGTAAGTCATGTCTTTGCTAGCCGTGCCTTTATAATTCAGGGAAAGATCAAAACCAGTATTACGCATAGTTCCAATATTAATCCTTGGTTTTGTTAACTGTGGTTCCAAGCCATTCAACACCTGGTCAACCAGTAAATCCTTTGTATCCTTTTTATAAACATCTAAACTAAAATCAATTTTGCCGCCAAACAGTGTAGCATCCAATCCAATATTGGTTGTTTCAGATGTCTCCCATTTAGTATCGAGGTTACCTTCCCTGTTCTGCCTGTATCCCTGGGCAGATGAGGTATTGCTTCCATTTATATCATAGTTTGTAAGTGGGGCATTAGAAGTGAAAGTAAAAAACTGATTGTTAAAATCTACGTTTGATTGGCTACCCATTTGGCCCCAGCCACCACGGATTTTTAAGTCTGTTATCCAGGTTGCAGATTGCATAAATTTTTCTTCAGAAACTCTCCAGGCTACACCCAAAGATGGGAATGTGGCATAACGTACATTAGGGCCAAATCTTGAGCTACCATCCCTTCTATATGTACCAGTTAACAAATATTTTCCTTTAAAAGAATAATCAATTCTTCCAAATAACGAATACAATGTGTTTTTGCCCACATTATAATTTGCAATAGTCCTGTCACTCAAGCTACCTGCCGTTGCAGTATTCAAAGAAACAAAATCCGGTGTTTCAAAATCAAAATTCTGACCAAATGCCCTTACACCTCTGGAAGTACCTTTCACAGACTCAGTACCACCAAGCAATTTTATATCATGATCATTAAAAAGCGTCTTATGATAAGTCAATGTATTTGTCCAGGTCCAGTTCATATAATACCAACCTTCCTCTGTGAGCTGGGTGGTTCCCTGATTTTCGGAGCGCTCATAAGTTTTTCTTCCGATGCTCCTTACAAATTGAGAACCTAAATCAATACCGAATGAAGTACGTGCCAGTAAATCTTTAGTGAAGGGAATTTCAGCAAATACATTTCCAAAAAGTTTGGAAAATTTATTGGTATTATCTTTCGCCCTGCCTAAATTGGCAATCGGACTATTACCATTACCAGATTCACCCACTCCATTACCTCCCCAACCGCCTTTTATATCGTAAACGGGTATGTAGGTAGCCATCCTGAAAGCTGAGGCCCAGGCATCACCCTCACCTCTATTAGTACCACCCAAGCGATCCTCGTAACTGAACTGTAGATTTTCTCCGATTCGTAGAAAACTTACTGGTTTAAAAGAGGTGTTAGCCCTTATGGTATAACGCTTGTAATTTGTATTAACAAATGTACCTTTTTGATCAAAGTAATTTAATCCCACGGAATATAGTGCCTTATCAGTTCCGCCTGATGCAGTAAGCTGGTGATTGGTAAATAACGCAGGCTGCGTTAATTCTTTAAACCAATCCGTGCCAAGGCTTGTTTTTGATATTTGGTAAAGATTACCAGCTCCGATGTTATACAATGCAGGATTAGCCCTTGGGTCACTTGCTGATACACCACCTTTAAATCCTGGACTTGTAATATAAAAATCAGGAATTGCAAAAGAACCATTCTTTCCAAATACCGGATGGCTATATGTGGATGTAGTTGTTTTTTGCAGATACTCAAGATATTGAGTAGTATTTAACATATCCGGCATCATCTTGTCTGTAACTATTTGAGAACCTACATAGGCATCATAAGTTAGTGATGTTCTTCCAGCTTTGCCTTGTTTGGTTGTGATAATCACTACACCGTTTGAAGCCCTTGATCCATAAATGGAAGCTGAAGACGCATCTTTCAAAACCTGGAGTGATTCAATATCATTCGGGTTAAGTGTAGATGGGTCACCTGTGGGAACACCATCAATAATGTAAAGCGGATCGTTATTTCCTGCAGAGGCAAAACCACGTATCCTTACAACCGCACCTGCACCTGGCTCACCGGCAGAACTTACAGTAACACCTGCAGCCCTACCTTGCAATTGAACAGCAAGGTTTGAGGATGGGGTATTTTGTAAATCCTTGGTGTTAACAACAGATACTGCCCCGATAATATCCTTCTTACGCTGGGTAGAGTAGCCTGTTACAATAACCTCATTCAGGCTCTTGTTAAGTTGTGTAAGGGGAACGTCAACACTTGTTTTGCCATCCATTTTATCCACATTGACTTCTGAGATTTCATATCCAACATATGATATCACCAATGTGTTTTTTCCTTGTGGAAGATCGATGGAAAATGTTCCATCAGTAGTTGTAGTGGTGGCTACATTGGTACCTTTCACGGAAACTGTTGCTCCATAAATGCCTTTGGCATCACTTGTAACTGTTCCAGTAATTTTCTTCTGTGAAAAAACTGTGAAAGAGATTAATAACAAAAGGGTTGTAGTTAAAAATTGTTTTGTCACCCGGGCAAAACAATGCAGGTAATTTCTCATATAGCTTTAGCAGTTTTAATTAGAACGAAAATTAACATAAATTTTTCATAACTACTCATATTTTTTAAACAAAAAGATAAAAAAATATCAAAACTGGATAAAAAATTACTATTTCAATTATGCTTTTATGCAAAAAAAATCAATTTTCGAATTATTCAATTAATATTAATCTTTCGTTGATAATTATTAAATAAATGGATCGTTCAATTATAAATATACTACCTTAAATAGGCAAACTACTTTCCGATACAAAACTTGGAAAAAATAAAATCCAGGACATCCTCATTGGTAATGTCTCCTGTAATTTCTGAGATATAATGCAAACAATGCCGGATGTCCAATGCAATCAAATCGCCGGGAATTAAATTATCTAATCCAGCCTCAATATCCACCAAAGATTGCAACACTTTGTTTAATGCTGCTGCATGCCGGGAATTTGTTATAACTATATTTTCTGTTGCTAATTGTTCGTTTACTGTAATACTAAACAAAGCATTTTTTATTTCATCAACCCCATGATTATTCTTTGCAGAAATTAATATCACATTTTCAATATTAGAAAACTTTGCAATTTCATTTTCCGCAACTACATCCAATTTATTACCAACTAACAAATATTTCTTTTCTGAGCCTTTAAATTTTTCAGCAATTTGCCTAAGTTCACCAGGTAATATTTCATGTAAATCAAAAATATACAGCACTGCATCAGCAGATTTCATCTTTTCAATGCTACGCCCAATTCCCACAAGTTCTATTGCATCGGTGCTGTGCTCTCTTAAACCTGCTGTATCAATTAAACGGAATAATATCCCTTTAATATTTATTACCTCCTCAATTGTATCCCTCGTAGTACCGGCAATTTCACTAACTATTGCACGCTCTTCATTCAATAATTTGTTAAGCAGGGTGCTTTTCCCGGCATTAGGCTTTCCTATTATAGCAATGCTAACTCCATTTTTTATAACATTGCCCAGTTTAAATGATTCTATTAATTGTTGAGTTGTTTGTCTTGCATCAGTTATTATTTTATAAAATTGTTTACGGTCAGCAAATTCTACATCTTCCTGACTAAAGTCCAGTTCAAGTTCAATTAATGCTGAAAAACCAATTAGTTGTTCCCTTAAAGTTTTTAATACCTGGCTAAAACCACCACGAATATTATTTAGCGCTGTTTTTTGAGAAGCTAAAGTATTGCTTGAAATCAAATCTGCAACAGCCTCCGCCTGGGTAAGATCCAATTTGCCTTTTAAGAATGCTCTTTGAGTGTATTCCCCAGGTTTTGCTAATCTGGCCCCCCTATTTATACAACACTGTAATATTTTTTGCTGTACGTAAGGGCTGCCATGACAGCTTATTTCTATTACATCTTCGCCAGTGTAGCTTTTGGGAGATTTATAAAGTGAAACCACTACCTCATCAATATTTTCTTCACCATCTTTAATAAGGCCAACATGCAAGGTGTGAGAAAGTTGCCGGGTAAGGTCTTTTGAATGAAATAAAGAATTTGCAATTTCAAAACTGTTGT
>JANMVB010000030.1:0-1565 GCA_031392305.1 Ferruginibacter sp. | reverse complement strand
CCATATTGCTTTTGGGTATGGCGGGCTTTTCCACTACCCTGCTTATAAGGCCATCTTCTTCAATTTCTGCCACGCCAAAATTTCGTGGATCATCAACCTTTTTTACTCCCAGCATAGAAAAGGGAGATTTTAAAATTTCGTCCAGGTCATATTCTGCAATAGTATCTCCCAACACGATGAAAACCTCATCATCACCTACAATTTCCCTGGCCAGGTCAATGGCATGGCCTGTACCATAGCGCTCATTCTGGTAAACAAAATGGCAGGTAAGTTCAGGGTAAGTGCTGTTCACATACTCCTGAATTTTTTCGCCCAGGTAGCCAACTATAAAAATAAAATCGGTGATTCCCACTTCTTTAAGCTGATCGATAATGATGCTTAAAATTGTTTTTCCTGCTAAAGGAATTAAGGCTTTTGGCTGGGTATATGTGTGGGGGCGAAGTTTGGTACCTGCGCCTGCTACTGGAATTATGGCCTTCATACTAAAAACTTAATCCGCATACTGCGAAGATGTTGTTTACAATAAGATGTTGCTGCTTCTAAAACGGTGTGTGAAAGTAGGTTATTTTGTGTAAATGCTTCCCGGCAGGCGGGCTTAATTTATAGGAGTTTGTTTTTTGTCCGGGCTGTGAAGCAATGGGCATCATCGTTGCATCGCCCTCTTGTGCCATATACCATTGGGTATCTTTTCTCACCTTGCAGGAAAACGCCGAAGCATGTTCCAGCATCAACCTGCTAATAATTTTATGAGTAATTTGAAATACAAATCTAAAATGCCTTCATTTGTCTTCAATCATTCTGTTAAGTAAAAGCACGTTTGTATATTTGCACTCTCAATAAAAATTCATGCAAAAAGACACACTGGTTTTTGATATAATTGGCAAAGAATTAGAGCGCCAGCGCCATGGCATTGAGTTAATAGCTTCCGAAAATTTTACCTCTCTGCAGGTGATGCAGGCCTCCGGTTGTGTAATGACCAATAAATATGCTGAAGGCTACCCCGGCAAAAGATATTATGCCGGCTGCGAATTTGTGGACCAAACGGAGCAACTGGCTATAGACCGCATCAAACAAATTTTTCATTGTGATTATGCCAATGTACAACCGCATAGTGGCGCACAGGCCAATGCAGCAGTAACGCTTGCAGTATTGCAACCGGGTGATAAAATATTAGGGCTCGATCTTAGCATGGGTGGCCACCTAACACATGGCTCACCGGTGAATTATTCCGGTAAATTATACGAGGCCCATTTTTATGGAGTGGTAAAAGAAACGGGGTTGATTGATTATGATACCATGGAACAAAAAGCAAGAGAGCACCGGCCTAAATTAATTTTTTGTGGTGCCTCAGCCTACAGCCGTGACTGGGATTATGCCCGTATCAGAAGAATAGCTGATGAGGTGGGCGCATTTGTACAATGCGATATGGCACACCCTGCCGGATTGATAGCAAAGGGTTTATTAAGTTCACCTTTTGATCATTGTCATTTTGTAACCTCCACTACGCATAAAACATTGCGTGGGCCAAGGGGTGGCATCATTTTAATGAAAAAAGATTTTGAAAA
>JANMVB010000027.1:0-53321 GCA_031392305.1 Ferruginibacter sp. | reverse complement strand
TTCTCATTCTTCAACAGCACAATACTTTGCTGCGCCATTTTTAGTGCAAGTGCTTTATGTGCCGGCGATTCTAAAACAGACGCAGGTGTTTGTGCATACTTTACCATACTAACAGGGTCGAACATGCCAAGACGGTAACGGATGGTAAATAATCTTCTCAATGAAATATCTAACTGCGATTCTTTTATCAATCCTTTTTTTACTGCATCAATCAACGCTAAATAAACAGTGCGGCCACATTCTACATCGGTGCCGTGCAGTACAGCATCAATAGCAGCGCTGGTAGAATCTTTATGTGTTTTATGATAGCGGAAAAAATCATCAATGGCCCAGCAATCGCTGGTAACATAGCCGGTAAATTTCCACTGCTTACGCAGAATATCATTCATTAAAAAATCGTTTGCACAACAGGGCTGTGTGTTTACCGCATTGTATGCACACATTACACCAGCCACATTTGCATTTACTATCAGCTCTTTAAATGCAGGTAAATAAGTATCCCATAAATCATAAGTTGTGGGATTAAAATTATCAGAATGCCTTGATGGTTCTGGTCCGCTATGCACCGCAAAATGTTTAGCACATGCTGCAGCTTTTAAATATTTTGGGTCTTCGCCCTGCAAACCTCTAACAAATGCTTTGGCAAGCATAGCAGTTAAAAAAGGATCCTCACCATAAGTTTCCTGTCCACGGCCCCAGCGGGGGTCTCTAAAAATATTGATGTTGGGTGTCCAGTAGGTAAGGCCCAAATATCTTTCATTGGTTCTGCCGAGTTCTATTGCCTTGTTGTGTATGGCTCTTCCTTCCAGTGCAGAATAATCGGCCATTCGATACAGTGAGTTAGTGTCCCAGGTTGCTGCCATGCCAATTGCCTGAGGATAGGAGGTTACTTTAAATGGCGTTCTTGCCACGCCGTGCAATGTTTCATTCCACCAGTCGTATGCAGCAATGCCCAGCCTTTGTACAGCAGGTGTGGCATTCAGCATCTGCGCCACTTTTTCTTCCAGTGTTAAACGGCTCACCACATCATTTACTCTTTGTTCGAAAGGTAATGCTGTATTCCACATAGGAAATGATTTATAATCTTGTGCTGATGCAGATAATGTAACTGCGGCAGCAATAATTGCAAGAAAAGATTTCATTGTAAGATTTATTTTTGTTTTATTCCCGATTTACTTTTATAAAAAACTATACCATCAACAAACGCCTGAACAAATATCTCAGTGTACTCATTTTTTATTTTCACAACCAGCGTACAATTTATGTTTGTTCAGCACTATTATTTTTTCAAGCCACCATCATTGCCTTTGTATTCAAACCAATCATAAACGGCAGATGAAGTGGTTGAATCACCATTAGATGTGCCGTATAACGCAAAAAGGCTTCCCACAAAACCACCAGCAACCTTTGTACTTAAAAACGATGCTTCTACTCCATCTTTCAGTAGTTTCCATTTGTTTTTTTTCTCTGCGTAATAAAAAGCATAGGTGTCTGCCTTCGTTTCTATTTTTAAAAAAATTGATTTATCTGAGTCTAATTTTTGTGTGGCAAGTAACTCTGTATTGTTACTGCCGTTGGCCGAAGATTTATATAATTGAACTGCAGGCTGACCATTCTCTATTGATTTGCAAAGAAAATAATAATGCGTTTCATTCTGAAAAATGGCTAACCCGGCTTTTTCTTTTTCAGAGGCAGGTTTAAAGTCAATACTCGTAGAAGCATGTCCTTTTAAATTTTGTTGACGGTATCCGAGAAAGGAAGGACTTTTTCTTTCATTAAGTGTTTGCGGTTTTAAAAGCAATTGAAAATATCCCTTCTTTGTTGACAAACTGTATGCAGCGATTTCAGGGTTTCTTAAAAAGAGATACCTAAAATTAAATGTGCCGGCATTAAAATCATCTTTGAAGTATACATTGCCACCAAAAGGGTTATTTACTTTTTTAGTTAGTGATGGTATGGGAACCGGCAGCGTATAAGGTACCTCTTCATTTCCTTGCAGTATATGCGGCCAGCCATCTCTCCACTCTACAGGTAGCAGGAATGTTTCTCTTCCTGTATTATAAAGATCATCACCATATGGCCGGCAAGCAAGGAAAACAGCAAACCATTTACCGTTAGGTGTTTCAACAAAATCGGCATGGCCTGTTGTTGTAACAGGATTTTTTCTTTGCTTGTTCAAATGACGTTGCGTAAGAATAGGATTGTTTTGATAGGAAACATACGGCCCCTCAACTGATTTACTTTTGAAAACAACTTCGGAGTGATTGTATCCTGTACCACCTTCTGCACAAATAAGGTAATACCAATCATCTTTTTTAAAAATATGCGGCGCTTCAATCCAGATAGGTTTTTTAGAAAGATCTGTACCACCATTTACTAATAATTTTTCCTGGCCTGCAACTTTCATGGTGTTTATATCAAACTCATACATGCGGATGGTTCTGTGTCCATCGTATAGTGGTTTATCATCCGGCGCATCGCTGTTATAAACTACGTAAGCTTTATCATCGACAAAATCAATAGAAGGGTCAATGCCTTTTACCTGCGGCAGCCAGATAGGGTTGCTCCATGGTCCTTTGGGATCTTTTGCAGTGATGATGAAATTTCCTTTCTTGTCAATTAATGTGCAAAGGATATAAAAAATTCCTTTGTGATAACGGATAGTTGGGGCAAACAATCCTCTTGATACTCCTGCATTGGTTTGATCTAATTGCTCTTCTCTGTCCATGGCATTACCAATCTGTTTCCAGTTTACCAAATCTGTACTATGGAAAATGGGAAGTCCGGGAAAATAAGCAAATGTGGAAGTGGTGATATAATAATCATTACCAACACGGCATATACTTGGATCGGGATAGAAGCCCGCTAATATGGGATTATTAAATGTTTGTGCCTTTGTAATAATCAGCGACCAGCAAAATAAAAAAAGCAAAATATTTTTTTTGATCATTATTTTCAAATTTTGACTTATTAAGTTCTGTAAGGATTTATTGTTTGTATATGCCCATTTTCATCGTAGGTAAATTCCGTAACCTTAATACTTCTTAAATGCGTAACTCCTTTGCTCAAACTGCTGTCATGATAAAATAAATACCACTTGCTGTTGAATTCACAAATAGAGTGGTGGCTTGTCCATCCAACTACAGGTTCTAAAATTCTTCCACTATAAGTAAAAGGTCCGTAAGGATTATCACCTATAGCGTAGCAAATAAAATGTGTGTCGCCGGTGGAATAAGAAAAATAATATTTTCCGTTGTACTTATGCATCCACGATGCTTCAAAAAATCTTTTTTCGTTATCTCCCTGCAAAAGTGGTTGGCCGCTTTCATCAAGGATGATTACATCTTTCGGTGCTTCTGCAAACTCCAGCAAATCATCAGTTAGTTTTGCAATCTTTGCACATAATGCTGGTTCATTATCTCCCGGTAAAAAAGCAATGGGGCTTTCAGCATATTCGCTTTTAAAAGTGCCGGAGCTCCAACGTTGCAACTGGCCACCCCAAATGCCGCCAAAGTACATGTAGTAGCTACCGTTATCATCTTTAAATACAGCAGGGTCTATCGAAAAACTTTCTTTAATGGCTTCGGGTTGTGGTATAAATGGCCCAACTGGCGAATCACTTACTCCAACACCAATTCTAAAAATTCCATCATGTGCTTTTGCAGGAAAATACAAATAATATTTACCATCTTTCTCTGCTGCATCAGGTGCCCACATTTGTTTGCTGGCCCATGGCACATCGTTAACATGCAATGCCACACCATTGTCTATCGCTTCGCTTTGCGGTGTATCCATAGTAATTACATGATAATCTTCCATGGCAAAATGACTGCCTAAATCATCAAATGCATCACCGGCATCTATATCGTGTGATGGATAAATATAAATTTTTCCATTAAAAACATGCGCTGAAGGATCGGCTGTATAAATATGTTTTACCAGCGGTTGCGAAATGGCTTTTTTATTTAGCTCATCAAAATTGATATGGTCTATTTTATCTTCTGGCATAAACCCTATCCCCTAAAGGAGGACACTTTTTATGGTTATGTAAAATTGATGCATGGCACTTTGCTATAAATTATAAATTTACAATTGTAGAATTCCCAGTTCCTCCTTTAGGGGGCGGAGGGGGCTCTTCTTGCTTTTAAGTCACTTTCAATCTGTACTTCTTTCCTTTTATCTATTTCGTAAAAAAACAATAATGCAACAGCAATAAGAAACGGTATGGCAGGATAAATGCTCACCAGCATTTTAGTGCCATTAATTGCAGTATCAGTTTGACCGGTTGTTGTTTCTGGTACATAATTGTATTGCCCCAATATCCATGATACTAAAGAACTGCCTATACTTAAACCTGCTTTTAAACCAACCATCATTGCCGAAAAAATTATTGCGGTTGCCCGCCTGTTATTTTTCCATTCACTAAAATCGGCAACGTCAGCAATCATTGTCCAAAGTATGGGTGTGCTAATGCCATAAAAAAAGCCATGCAGTATTTGTGCAACAAAAATTACTGCTATTGATTTAGGTGGAAAAAAATAAAATAAAATGATAAACAAGGTTGAAATAAAAAGTGAAGTCATGAACACATTTCGCTTACCATATTTATTGGCAAATTTTTGCGACAGCATTATACCAATTAAGCCTACTAAAATACCTCCACCATTAAATACACCAAGGCCAAGTGATGTATCGTTTTCAAAAGTGGGAAGGAATTTTTTAAACGGTTCAAGAAAAGCAGTAAGCTCTCCCTTGTTTACGTAATTTTCAAAATAATAAACATAAGAGCCGCCTTTCATTGCCAGCGTAATAAAAACCAAAGTAGTTACGATAAGCATTATTACCCAGGGTTTGTTTTTAAACAAGTCGGATAAATCTTCTTTTAAACTTGATTTTTGTTCCGGCTTTGGTATAACTCTTTCCCTTGTAGTTAAAAAGCAAATTACCAGCATGATAGTTCCAATAATTGCCAACACTGTCATTACTTTAGATATGCCTATAGCTTTAGCTGCTGCATCGGTGCCGCCACCTGCTTTAATAATAAAATTATACATGAACACTTGTACAAAAAACTGTGCAAACATTACTGCAACAAAACGATATGCAGACATGCTGTTACGCTCTTTCATATCGCCGGTAATTACACCGCTCAATGCAGAGTAGGGTAAATTATTGGCAGCATATAACATCAGCAACAGTGCATAAGTAATTAAAGCATAAATTAGTTTTCCCCGGTATTCAAAACCCGGAGTTTTAAATGCTAGCAATGAAATAACACCAAGGGGTACAGCCGTCCATAAAATCCATGGCCTGAATTTGCCCCACCTGGTATTCGTTCTATCTGCTATTGCACCCATAATGGGATTGAATGCAAATGCTGCAACAAGTCCAACTACAAGCGTTACTGCTGTAGCATGTTCTGGTTTTAAACCGTAAATATTTAAGTAGTAATAAGAAATATAAGAGACTAAGGTTTGAAAAACCAGGTTAGCAGCAAGGTCGCCTAAGCTGTATCCGATTTTTTCTTTTACTGATAATTTCTGTGAGTCGGCAATCATTATATGTGGTTTAAGTAGTTTATTATTTTTTTAATGCAATTACTGCATCAAATGCCGGCTTGGGTTTAAAACTTCTGTCAAATAGTAAGGGATAGTTTGTTCTGCCTGCAATTGGCCATCCATTAAGCCACGATTGCCCATCGTTAACACCCCAAAAAGTAATGCGGCTTATTTTATCTTTATGTTTTAAAAAAAGTTTAAACAGGTCTTCGTAACCTTTAGTGAGTTTTATTTGCATACTATCAGGTAAACCATTTGCATAAGGATTCATTTTTGCGGAGTACGTTGCTTTTATATTTACATCGGCCGCATCGCCATCCCATGGGTTAGGTAACACACCAAGATCGAGTTCGGTAAACATTACTTTAATACCCAGCTTAGAATATTCAATAATACTTTCTTCAATTTCTTTTAGTGGAATATTGTAAGCTCTCCAGTGGCCCTGTATGCCCACACCATCAATGCGTACACCGGCGGCCTGTATTTTTTTTATCAATGCAATACAACCAGCCCGTTTCTTTGGTTGCTCATTATTGTAATCATTATAATATAATTCGGTATTGGGCGCTGCTGCCTGAGCTAACCGAAATGCTTCTGTTACAAAATCAACCCCCAGCTTATCTAAGAAAATAGATTTACGCATGGTGCCATCTTCCTCCAATGCTTCATTAACCACATCCCACGAAAAAACTTTTTTATCATAGCGACTTGCTATGGTATTAATATGGTTGGTAAAAAATTGTTTTACAGAATCAGCATCTTTCATTGTACGAACAAATGGTGGCAACTGGCTATGCCATATTAAAGTGTGGCCATTTATTTTGATGTTGTACTTTTTTCCGTAAGCTACTATTTTATCTGCCAGGTCAAAATTGTAAACATCCCATTTGGGGTGAATTATTTCTGCCTTCATTATATTTTCGGGAGTAACAGCATTAAACTGTTGAGGCACTAAAGCTGCGGCATTGGAATCTTTTTCTTCTATTTGCCGGCTGTTTAATGCTGTACCTATCAGAAAATCTTTTTTAAAACTTTCCTTTAAAGAAGCAGGCTTATCAACATTTTTTTGCGCTGAAGCACAACTAAAATTTATTACACAGATCGCAATAACTGCAAGGCTGTTAATTCTGTATTTTTTCATAAAGAAGCATTTTTAATTTTACACAATTATTTTTTTGTTTCCGGCGGACCGAGGTAACTTGGTTTAACTCCACCAAAATCCAACACCAGTTTTTGTAACACTACACCCGAGTTTACCATCCAGTATTTTACAGTATGTTTACCTCCGGTTAATATTTTATGCGCTGTGTTTTTAATAATGATATTTTCTGCAACCCATTTATTCCATACGCCGCTGTTGTTGTTTTTATCTTCGCTATTAATGCTGATTATTTGCGGTACTTCATCATCAATTGAAATGGCATATTGCAAACCTGTTGAGCTATTATGAAAATTTAATGTAGGCGAAAAGTAGGCATTGATTTTAAATTCATCTTTGCTGTAGGTGTAAAAATCATACTCCAAATATGGCGAAGCGTCAGATGGTTTTTGTGTTGCAGCCGTTACAGGAAATGTTGTTACGGAAGAGCCGGTTCTTCCCAAATCGGGCAATACTTTCCAAAAAACAGTTTTGCTATTATTCGCTTTTGTAAAATGATTGGCTTCTATGGAAACTATTTTACCAAATTCATAAAATACATTTCCATTTGTATTTGCAGGAATCAAATTTTTAGCTGAAGGCATATCCATGGCTATACTGCCCTTTTCTTTTACTGCCGAATCTTTAGCTACATATGTTACTGCCGGCATTTTATTAAAAGCTGGTTGTTGCCAATAAGTATAACCAATATGCGTTTGGCTCATCATGCCATTCCATTTACCATTACTCAACCGGTGATATTCTAAAGTAATTAATGAATCATTCAAATAATATTGTTTTGCTTTATCTGCATAGCTATTTGCTAATTCTAATTTTTCTTTTGCCAGCAATTTGTTCCATGCAACTGCATTGTATAAATTTTGAAGATTAGCACAGGCTTTAACAGGATGCAGTACCAATTGAAAAAAAGCATCTCTACATTCGGGAGCTAATAAATTATTTATTTTTTCTGCCCTTGCTAATAAATCATTGTAATCTTTAGCTACGTTGGCTGCCTCCAAATTTTGAATGTTGTAGGTATTGGCATCAAGTAACTCCGGTTTTCTTCTGCCATTATATTTTGTGTATTTAGAAATAATATCCGCAATTTCTATCGCATGTTCTTTACCAAATTGTGAAGTACTCCATTGCACAGTATATTTTTGCAAATCATCGGCTCCAATTTTATCGGGGTTCCATGCATAATCTAAAAAGAAGGAGATTGGGAATTCCATTGGTTTTATATCACCCACATTAACGATCCATATTTCTCTGGCCTTGTATTCATACGCTAAATGCATTTGCTCCCACACTCTTGCAATAGGATTTGTATTTAGCCATTTATAATTTCTTGGCCCGCCAACATAATCGAAGTGATAATAAATACCATAACCACCTTTACGTGGCGCATCAGTTAATTTAGGAAGCTTGCGGATATTACCCCAGTTATCATCGCATAATAAAAGTGTAACATCATCGGGTACCCTCATTCCTTTATCGTAATAATCCTGCACTTCTTTATATAATGCCCAAAGCTGTGGTGTTTCGCTGGCAGGTTTTCCTGTAACGTCTGCAATAATTTGCCGCTGATCTTTTACAATTCTTTCTAACAATGCAGTTGCTGTTTGCCTGCTCATGGGTTCATCTCCATCGCCACGCATGCCCACGCTAACAATTTTTTCATTAGTAGCTCTTTGCATACCAGCTTTCCAAAATTCTTTTAATCCTGCTTCGGTACTGTCGTAATTCCATTTTTGTTTTTTGCCATAGCGCCGCCATTCATCGTGTGCCCTCATTAATGGTTCGTGATGGCTGGTACCAATTACAATTCCATATTCATCAGCCAATTTTATATTTAAACTGTCATCATCATAAAAAGCATTGCCCCACATGGCAGGCCATAAATAATTAGATTTTAAGCGAAGCATCAACTCAAAAACTTTTTTATAAAATTGATGATTAAAGCCGCCGAATTTTTCTTTGCTCCAGTTACTTAGTGCAGGGGCTTCATCATTTATAAAGATGCCACGATATTTTACTTTAGGTGCATCGGTTATAAATAAATTTGAATTTACAAACAGGTTTGTTTTTTTCTTTACAGGCACATCGGCCCACCAATACCAGGGCGAAATACCTATTTGCTTTGATAATTCAAATACACCAAATGCAGTTCCTCTTCTGTCACTGCCGGCAATAACTAAAATATTTTCAACTTGATTGTAAGGGTTTTTGACAGAGGAAATTTGATAAGCTTCCCATTTATTTTTAATGGAGGCGGTAGTAAGTTTTTTCTTTGCAATAAGTTCTTTAAGTAAGGTCGATTTTTCTAAACTGCCAATGGCAATGATATTTTTGTAAGGTTTGTCAAGAGAAGTTTTAATGGGTAATTTTTTTCCAATAACCATTTCAATATCGGCCTGCAACAGTTCTGCTGATTTTTTTATCAACGCAAAATCATTTGCATCTGTATAAATAACTGCATTGTTAAGTGAGAAAGAATTTGCAGTTTCGTTTTCAATAATAATTTGACTGTAGGTTTTTATAAAACCAACAACAGTTATCAATATTAGCAAAAGGTTTTTTTTCATGAAGCTGTAAATTAATCTCACTAAAAAAATTATATTTCAATACACTTTCTTTTAAGGCTTGTCCTAATTTTTACCAACAGCCTCACACAATTTTTTAAAATCCAATTGAATTGCCACCATCTACCGGCAGCACAACACCGGTAACATATTTGGCAGCATCACTGGCTAAATACAAAGCAGCATTGCCAATATCTTCCGGTTGTCCCATTATACCCATCGGGGTTCTTCCAAAAACTTTTGCTTTACGTTCGGGATCACTGTTAAGTGCTTTATCCGTCATGGCAGAATAAATAAAACCCGGTGCAATGGCATTTACTCTTATTCCTTTTGGCGAAAGTTCTACAGCCATTGCTCTTGTCATTCCGTCGATGGCTGTTTTGCTGGCACTGTAGGCAATTACTTTGGGCAAACCATATTGCGCCGCCATCGAACTGATATTTATTATGTTGCCACTTTTTTGTTTCAGCATTTGTTTTACCACCTCACGGCTCATTGCAAATACAGAACATAAATTGGTAGTAATTACATTTTGAAATTCTGCATCGGTTACTTCTGTAAATTCTTTTTTCATGTTGATGCCGGCATTGTTTACCAGTATATCAATTTGCCCAAACTCACCAATAATATTTTCAATCAATGCAGGTATAGATGACAGATTGGTTAAATCGCAGATTTTATAAAAACAATTTTTACCCAATTGTTTTTTTGCACTATTTAATTTTTCCTTGTCTCTGCCTACAATAATTGTTTGAATATTATTTTCTGTAAATATTTCTGCAATGGCATAGCCAAGACCCGAGCCTCCACCAGTTATAATGGCTATTTTACTTTTGTTGTCTACAGCAGATTTTTGGATCTTCATAATTTTTATTTATTAATTTTTCTCTTAATTTTTTTCGACTTTATTTATCTGACAAATCACTATTACTCTAATGCCCTAAGTTCCCCTTTAGGTTCCTGCAAAGGAACGAACGGAGTTCAGGGGCCTTCTTCAATTACCCGGTGCAAACGGAAATCTCAGGCTTTTATAATGATCCAGTGTTTTATCAGGCTGCTGATAATTTGCAGGTATTGGCTGCTTACTAAATGTTTGAAAATATAATAAACAGGCATTGCGCCACCATACTGCTTCGTCGTATTGAATTTTTAAAAGCATAGTTACCTGTTCAAACCTTTCTTTATCTGTAAATTGTTTTAAACCACGCCATGTTTGTTGCATTTGTTGTACTCTTTCGGCACCGGTATAGTATTGCCAGCATAATTCATTCCACAAGCTTCTTCCGCTTTTCATTGTATAAGTCCAGGGTACATGATGAAACCATAATAAATTTTTTTCTTCGCATGTATTAATGTCTTCCCATACTTTTCTTGCTTCGGGAAAATATTGTGCAATGGCATTGCTGCCAGTTACTGTTCTGTTGAAACCAATACCAATGCTATCTGCTTTGTGGTAATAAACAGGATTCCAATCGGGCCTGTTTAAATTATTTACCCATGGTGCAGGCCCGTAATGATGGCCGGTGCCCATTATATGATGCAAACCAATTGGATTAGAATATTGCACCATGGCGTCTCTGCTTTGGAGCATCAGCTTAGATGCAGTTGCAAGAAAAGATGAATTGTTTGTAAAAGTCATTCGCAGCCATTCATCCGCAATTTGTTCACTCGATAAATCATAGTTCCAGGCTAACCTTCCCAATGCATACCAGTTAGCTTGTGCAAAAGGATGACCACACCAGTTGATATCGTTACCAATATTGGCAACACCCGTCATGCCATTTAATGCGTGATGATTAATGCTGCCATCGATAATTTTTGCTACTGTACTTCCCATGCCTTTATAATAAGTATCACTTTGTAAAACTTCTTTAAATAGCGGTGCTAAATAAACTAAGTTAGTTGCTTGCCCCAGGTATTCCTGTGTTACCTGAAACTCCATCATCAACGGCGTTTTTGGCATAGCACCAAATAAAGGATGAAAGGGTTCTCTTGGCATAAAATCAATAGCACCATTTTTTACCTGCACCATTACATTGTTGCTGAATTTTCCATCAAGCTGTACAAACTCATTATATGCCTGTTTATGTCTGTCTTCTGGGTTTTCGTTACTGTAAACAAATGCCCGCCATATAATAATTCCTTTAAAAGGCGCAACGGCATCAGCCATCATATTAGCTCCATCAGCATGAGAACGGTTATAGTTTTGCGGACCCGGCTGTCCCTCACTGTTAGCTTTTACCACAAAGCCTCCAAAATCTGGGATGAGAGCATAAATTTCTTTTATTTTTTCGTTCCACCATTTTTTTACCGAATCATTTAATGGATCTGCAGTACTTAATTTTCCCAGCTCTATGGGAGAACTAAATCTTGCGGTAAGAAAAACTTTTATTCCATAAAGACGAAACACATCTGCAAGTGCTTTTACTTTTTGTAAATAAGGTTTTGTAAGAACGGTGGCATTTGCATTTACATTGGTTAATGCTACTGCATTTATGCCAATGGAAGCATTTGCCCTTGCGTAATCTATGTAACGTTTATCAATGTATCCCGGAAGTTTGTGCCAGTCCCACAAACTAAAACCTGCATAACCTCTTTCCACGGTACGGTTAAGGTTATCCCAATGGTTAAGCATCCGTAATTTAAGTTTGGGAACAGAAACAATATGTATGTTTTCAATTGGTTGATGGGTTTGTAATAAACGCAGAAAATGAAAAATGCCATACAATACACCAATATCAGTATTGGCAGCAATTATTATTCTTTTTTTGCCGGTAATAAACTCTGTCGATATAACAAATCCTTCGTCACTGGCATTTATTAAACTTAGCTTATTGTATAAGGCTTTAATTTCTTTTGAATTTTCGGGTGTGCCGCATAATAAAGTTGCAGCTGCAGCATTGGTTTTATTACAGGCAATATTTTTTCCAAGCAATCCACTAAGGCCATTGATTAATTCATCTTTAATAATATCCGTAGTAGCAGATTGACCATATACAAACGGAAGCGCAAGAGCAGTGTTATATTTATTGAGTATAGTGCTGTTAGAAATTTTATCGTAACGAAGCCAAAGGCGGTAGCCATCATCGGCACGGGCAGCAAAAGCTGCTGCTAAAAAACAACATAATAGAAATTGCCTTTTTATAAACATCAGAAAAATTATTTTTTTATTTTATCTTTCTTTAAAGACGATTCTCTTATTATAAGATCTGACTTCAAAACAATGGAATTGGTATTGTTGGTGCCATTGGCACCCTGTAACTGATTAATTAAATGTGTTGCTGCAACTTCTCCAATATCCATACCCGGGTAATTAATAGTGGTTAATTTAGGTTCAATAATAATACTGATGGTATCATTATTAAAACCCACCACTGCAATATCTTCCGGCACCTTTATACCTTTTTCTTTAAATACCTGTATACAAAGTGCGGCAGTTAAATCGTTGGTAGTAAAAATGCCATCGGGGCGGGGGTGCATTGCTGCTATATGGTTGGCAGAGGCAATACAGGATTCTTTTTTAAGGTCATTTATAATTAAAAGGCTTTCATCGTAAGGGATATTATTATCTTTTAATGCTGCCAAATATCCCTGGTAACGCTGTGCATAAACATTTCTTTTAAGGTTTGATGAAGCATGAGCAATTCTTTTACAACCCTGTTCAATTAAATGCTGGGTTGCCTGGTAACCGGCTTTAAAATTATCAATAGTTACTTTAGTGCCTTTACTGCTTTCCTCTACACGGTCAAAAAATACTACCGGTATATGTCGTTCAAAAAACGGTTCGTAATGTTCCAGGTCTTCTGTATCAAAAGCTAATGCAGCAATCAGTCCATCCACTCTTTTATGAAAAAAGTTATTGGCATTGGCTACTTCCTTACGGGCTAATTCTGATGAGTGGCCAATAATTAAATCGTAATTAGCAATGGTAGTTATTTTTTCTATCCCTGCTAATACTGAGGTAATAAAATTACTATTCAGTTCATGCACTATTACGCCAATGGTATGGCTTTTTTGTTTGCGCAGGTTACTGGCAAAATTATTCGACCTGTAGCCCATTTCTTCCGCTTTTTCTGCAACTCTTCTTTTTGTGTTCTTATTAATGGCGGGATGGTCTTTCAATGCCCTGCTGATGGTGGCAGCGGAAAGGTTGAGCTCCTTTGCTAAATCGTAAATGGTAATATCTTTATGCATACAGCAGCGAATTGACAAAAATAATTGTCTCTAATTTTAAATATTTTTTCTGCAATCGATTGCAATTTAAAATAAAATATTTACATTAGCATTTTAAAAGTAAAAGTATTTCAGAAATATTTTGAAAAAACTTTTTAAAGTATTACTGATAAAGGCTTTTGTAACAATTGGATATAATTAAGATTGACTGTTGCTGGAATTACTTTAAGACGATTAGTATTTAATAGAACATAGCATAATTTTATATTTGCTATTTTTTTGCAACTTTAATGCAATCGATTGCATTAAAGTTTAAATAAAACAACTTGCTTTTAACTAATAAACTCGTTTGCTATTATGAAACTTAAATTTTCACCGCTTTCCCGGCTTAGGAAAAGTTTAATATCAATTCTTTTACTTCACTTTTTACAGGATAAAATTTACCTGTGTCATCATTTTTATAAAAAACACAGGCCACCAATTAATTTACAATATGGTAAATTTTATCTGTTTACTATTTTAAAATTATCAAATACGCCAAAACAACAATTATGAAAAAAAAGAATCTTAAAACAAACAGGATGTTTTTTTATGCAGCCGTAAAACGCACCGTAAAATCGTTTTCGGGTACGGTCTTAGTTTTGCTATGTTTAACAGTAGCGCCGGCTTTTGTTTTTGCCCAGCAAAAAGCGGTTACAGGTCGTGTAACAAATGAAAGCGGAATGGGGGTGGAAGCATCTGTAATAATAAAAGGAACCCCTAACGGTACCAAAACAGATGCAGATGGAAATTATACTATTCAGGTTGCTGCAGGTGCAAAGCTGGTGATATCTGCAGTGGAGTATGTGGCACAGGAATTTACTGTGGCCAAAGCAAATGTTATTAATGCAGTTTTAGTGAGGGTTGATAAAGCGCTTAACGAAGTAGTGGTAATTGGCTATGGTACACAGCGAAAAAAAGATGTAACGGGTGCTGTAGTTTCCATAAAAGGCGATGTGGTGAGAGAGATAGCTTCTCCTAATATTGCACAGGCATTACAAGGTAGGATAGCAGGTGTTGACATAGCAAGAAACGGAACTACGCCAGGTGCAGGTGGTCAAATAAGAATAAGAGGTAACAGGGGTTTAAATACAGGAAACGATCCTTTTATTGTGGTTGACGGTATCCCTTATCCCGGAAGTATAAACGACCTTAATAATGATGATATAGCCAATATTGAAATTTTAAAGGATGCTTCATCTACTGCAATTTATGGGTCTAGAGGTTCTAACGGGGTAATTCTTATTACAACAAAAAGAGGCAGAGTTGGTAAGCCACAAATAACATACAACTCCTATTATGGCAATTCAAATATAATTGATCAATATACAGTGTACAGTGGTGCCGAGTTTAAGGCATTTAGAGATGCAGCACAATATAGTCCATCGGCGCCTTTTTCACCAGATGAAATAGCTGGTATTAATGCAGGTACTTCTACAAATTGGCAAGATCTGTTATACAAAACTGGTACTATTCAGAATCATGAATTAAGTATTGGCGGTGGCTCAGATGGTGTTCAATACAGTATATCCGGAGGATACTTTAATGATAAAGGTGTTATGCCATTACAATCTTTCGACAGATTTTCGGTTAGGGCTACACTGGATGCAAGGTTAACTAAGTTTTTAAAAGTAGGTTTAAATACAATAAATACTGTTGGTATTACAAATGGCGCTGGCATTAATCCACTTTATAATACGCTCAGACTTTCGCCGCTAACATCTCCTTACAATGCAGATGGTAGCTTAAATGTTTTTCCTTTAAAAGGAACATTAGATGCATCTGCAACCGCTAATCCGCTAACTATAACAAAAGAAGGTCAAAATATTGACAGGCAAAGGAGGCTACGTACTTTTAATAGCTTGTATATAGAGGCCCAAATACTTAAATCTTTAAAACTCAGGTATAATGTAGGGTTAGATTACAGGCAGGAAAACAGAGGTGTTTATAATGGATGGGGAACAACATTAAATGCCGACCGTACAGGTCCTTCGGTAGCAAATGCATCAGTTAGAAATGGAGATGCTTATACAATTACATCAGAAGTAATAGCAAATTATGATAACACATTTGCTACAAAACATAGGGTTGGCGTTACAGGATTATTTAGTACACAAATGGATAGAAGTTTTAATACCCGTTTAGATGGTACAAATTTCCCGTCAGATCAGGTTCAATATTTCAATTTTAATCTTGCGCAAACTATTGTTGCTCCGGCAGCAGACAATAATTTTGGTAAAGGTGGGTTATTGTCGCTGATGGGTCGTGTAAACTATGCTTACAATGATAGATACCTGGTAACAGCTACTTTTAGAAGGGATGGTTCAAATGTTTTTCCTGTAAATAAGTATTTGAATTATTCCGCTTTTGCCGTGGGCTGGAATATAAGTAACGAAAATTTCTTAATGAATGCAAAGCAGATTAATAATTTAAAACTTAGAATTGGTTATGGTACCACCGGTAACCAGGGTGTACCTAACGACGCAACAAGAGGCTCACTTGCCTCCAACAGGTACAATTTTGGAGCAACTAACGTACAAGGTTACTTTATAAGCAGCTTACCAAATTTTGACTTAAGGTGGGAGAATACGAAAACTACAAATGTTGGGCTGGATTTTGGTTTATTTAATAGCAGAATTACAGGCTCCGTTGAAGTGTACAAACAATCAACCGATAATTTAATTGTAAACAAAGCTTTACCAACAAGTAACGGAGTAAATGGCTTTTGGACTAATGCTGCTGCTACAGAGGGTAAGGGTATAGAAATTACTCTTAGCACTGTCAATTACAAAAAAGGCGATTTTGAATGGAGTACAGATTTCAACTTTGCCACAAATAAAGAAAAAATTGTACGCCTTGAAGAACCAACTAAAAAAACAGATGTAGGAAACGGTTGGTTTGTTGGTCAGCCAATCAATGTTATTTATGATTTTCAGAAAGTTGGAATTTGGCAAACTAGTGAAGCTGTGTTAGCCGCAACATATGGCAGAACCCCCGGAGATATTAAAATTGCAGATATTAGCGGTGGTGCTGATGGTAAACCCGATGGAAGAATTACAGATGCTGACAGAACAATAGTTGGCACATATCAACCGGATTGGGTTGGTGGTATTACAAATAGATTTAGCTATAAAAATTTCGATTTGTCTTTTGTAGCCTTTGCAAGATGGGGAGGTAATTTGGCGGCAACTTACTTGCAGCCTAATAATGCAGCCCAGGGTTATTTTGCTTTGCTTAATGGAAGGGTAAATTCAATAAAAGTAGATTACTGGACACCCACTAATCCTACCAACGCATTTCCAAAACCTGATGGTACAACAGAAGCCATTCAATATGGGTCTACCTTAGGTTATTACGATGCTACTTTTATAAAAATGCGTACAATAACACTTGGATATGAATTTAATGAAGGCATAATTCGCAAAGCCAAACTTACTTCAGCAAGAATATATGTAACTGCACAAAATCCATTTATAATTTACTCTCCTTTTGTTAAAGCTGGCTTAGGCTTCGACCCTGAAGGTAATGGTTTTGGAAATACAGTAAACTCACAAGGTGGTGTTACTTCTGTACAAGGAAGAGCAATTACTGTAGGTTTAAGTGCCCCATCAACCCGTCAATTTATTGTAGGAATAAATGTTAAACTATAAAAAAATTAAAAATGAAAAATAAAGTAACGTATTTAATAATTATAACACTCATCGTGGGTGCTTATACTTTATCCGGGTGCAAAAAATTACTTGAACCCGAATACAGGTCAAGCCTTGGTCCGGAGTATTTCTCCACTCCTGCCGGCTTAGAAGCTGGTGTAACTGGTTGCTATGCCATTTGCAGGTTTTTTTGGGGTAGCGAAGGCTTCAGCTACACACAAAATGCAGGTACAGATGAAATGGATGGCAGACAAAACGGGGCTGAATATTTTCAATACAATATAATACCAGGTGATGGTTCATTAACTGGTATTTGGAATAATAGCTACGTAGCCATCAATAACTTAAATGGTGTTTTAGAATTTGGACCAAGCTCAGATATTGAAGCTGGAAGAAAAAAAGCGCTCTTAGGCGAAGCAAAATTTATGAGGGCTTTCTTTTATTTTCAATTGGTACAAACGTTTGGCGATATCCCTCTAAGCGTAAAATTTAATACTACACCTTCAACAGCTGCAGTTCGTAATCCCATAAGTGAGGTTTACGATGCAATTATTAAAGACTTAACAGAAGCTGCAGATGAATTGCCTGTTATTACCTCTGGCAACTCTAAAGGTAGAGCTAGCAAAGCTGCTGCAAAACACCTTCTTGGTAAAGCTTATCTTACAAGAGGCTGGTCAGCTGCCGCAAAATCAACTGATTTTGATATGGCTTATTCCACCCTTAATGAATTAGTAACTAACAGAACAACTTACGGTGTTGATTTAGAACAAGACTATGCAAATGTTTTTAGAAATGGCAATGAATATGGCAGGGAAAGTTTGTTTGTATTGGATAGAAATACCGATGCAGTTTTCTCTGAGAGTGGTTACAACAACACAACCGCACCTGACGGAAACAAAGAGAACAGGAGTAACCATTACTGGAATCCAAACTATACAGTAGCCCGTAATATAAATAGTGATGGTACAGCAAGTGGGAATTTACCAGGATCAGCTGCCAATAACGTACAGCTTTGCAATAGAAATACAAATGATGGAAGACCATTTTTGCGTTATTTCCCTACTACTTATACTTTAAATGTTGCATTTGGTGAAAGAGCCAATGACTCCCGTTATTCAAAAACTTTTAAAACTGTTTGGATCTGCAATAGCCCAAGTACTGCCTCATCTTTTTTTCAAAGTACATTGCCAGCACTATCAAGTACCCGTAATGGTGTTACCTCACAATTAGTTCCTAATATTGATACTGCAATGTGGATGCCAGGCAGAGAAGTTACCATTGCAGAAAGACAAGCATTTAAGGGCTGCATCATTGCTCCTTCGCAATATAATGATGTTATGTATCCTGCATCAAATAAGCACCTGGATTCTACAAGGTTACATTTTAACGACCCATCTGACAGGCCGTATATTCTTTTCCGCTTATCGGACTCGTATTTACTTGGTGCTGAAGCAGCTTTTAAAGCTGGTAAAATTCCTGAAGCGGTCGCTTTAATTAACGTGGTGCGTCGCAGGGCGGCATACAGAAGTAATTATACACCTGCACAACTTGCAAATGCTCAAGCAGCAATGGATATTACTGCTGCACAACTAACAATTGATTTTATTTTGGATGAAAGAACAAGAGAATTCTATTCAGAATACTGCCGTTTTCAGGATTTAGTAAGAACGCAAAGTTTAATTAGCAGGGTAACACAATACATAATTAACCCGGCAGTTCCAACATATCCTTCTGTGCCTAAAAGAACAATTAACATAAAACCATGCCATGTATTAAGGCCAATACCACAGTCGCAAATTGACAGGGTTACAAGTGGCCCTGCATTTCCTCAAAACGGTGGTGGTTGTTATTAAAAAAATAAAATAAAAAAATATGAAAAATACTATTATCACATTGATTACAGCAGGCTCTTTATTTGGAGCACTACTTGTTGGGTGTAAAAAAATTGATTTAGCTGCAGAAGAGCAATTAACTTTTCCCGAAACAAAGGATGGCGTATTAAAAGATACTGATATTCCAATAGGGGTAGCAGCTTCCTTTTCAAAAATGAATGCTGGAGGCACTTATGCGGCTTTGATCAAATCAGAATTTGACGAAATTACATTTGAAAATGAGTTAAAAAATAGCTCCATAGTTAATAATACCACTGGCGCTTTTAATTTTAGTGTGGCAGACCAATTTTATGATTTGGCCACCGCAGGAGGTCTTCAGGTACATGGTCATACCCTTGCCTGGCACAGCCAGCAGGCAGCTAATTATTACAAGTCTTATACCGGTGTAACCGCTCCTGCTGTAATTGAAAATTTAACCAACCCAGGCTTTGAATCCGGCTTAACTGGTTGGAGTATTTTTAATACAAACGGTGCAACAATTGCCGCAAGTGCCAGTAATTTTAGAAGTGGTGCAGGCTGTATGAGGGTTGATAACCCTGCTGCTTGGCCTGGTAGTCAATGGAGAGTACAGGTTGCAAGTATTTTAGTACCAACCACTGTGGGTACTCAGTACACGTTTTCTTATTGGGTAAGAGCAACAGCAGCAGGTGGTTCAATAAGATTATCTACTGCCGACCAATCTGGTGGAAGTGCTCAGTACCAGGGCGACCAAACTATTGGAACAACATATTCGCTTGTAAGTTGGACAATTACAGCCAACTCAGCCCAAACAAGATTTTTGTTTGATATGGGGCAGGTTGCCAATACATATTTTATTGATGATGCTAGTTTTAAACAGGTGGTAAATGCACCGGGTGGCGCTCAAATAGCCCTTAAAGTAGATACCGCTTTAAGAAATTATATAACCACGACAGTAACAAGATATAAGGGAAAGATAAAGTCCTGGGATGTGGTAAATGAAATGTTTGCAGATGGTAGTGGTGCAATACGAAATAACTCCAATACAGATATTGCTTCTAGCCCTAATAGCGTATTTGTGTGGTCGAATTATTTAGGAAGAGATTTTGGTTTAAAAGCATTTCAATATGCTGCTGCTGCTGATCCCGCTGCTGATTTATATATTAACGACTACAATTTAGAATCATCCGTTACCAAATTAGATTCATTAATTGCATATGTTGCTGAAATAAAAGGCAAAGGTGCTAAAGTAGATGGTATAGGCACACAAATGCACATTGACTGGAATAGAAATCATGCCGGTATTGAAACTATGTTTAGAAAATTGGCAGCTACGGGCTTAAAAATAAAAATTACTGAACTTGATGTGAGAATAAATTCCGGAAATTATTTTAGTACAGCAAGGCCCGTTTCAAAAGAGTTTTACGATAATCAGGCAGCAATGTACAAATACGTTGTAGAACTATACAGAACAATAGTACCAAAAGCGCAACAGGCTGGCATTACAGTATGGGGTTTAGGCGATAGTGATAGTTGGAGAGGCATCAATGGTAGCCCAAGTTTGTTCGACTTTCCTCTGTTATTTAACGCAGATTATCAACGTAAACCTGCATATACAGCATTTAAACAAGCTTTGAAAGGCCAGTAATAGTTTAAGTAAACTTTGCTTACCAACACGTGTTTTCTCATTTAGCAGTTGTAAGGGGGGGTGTTTTTACATCCTTCCTTTTTAATAACTTGCAAATACTTTTTAAACTATTTAAAACTAAATGTTATTACTGGGCATCGATTTAGGCACATCTTCTGTAAAAGTTTCTGTAGTTGATACAGCAACACAGCAATGTATTGCCACTGCAAGTTATCCCGAAACAGAGGTAGAGATCATAGCTGCTCATCCCGGCTGGGCAGAGCAAAGCCCCGATCAATGGTGGGAGCATATCAGGCAGGCTATATTAAAATGTAATTTGTCAGCTCAGTACAATCCTCTTGATATTTCCGCTATTGGTATTGCTTATCAAATGCATGGATTGGTTGCAGTTGATAAAGAAGAAAATGTTTTGCGTAACAGCATTATCTGGTGCGATAGCCGTGCAGTAGAAATTGGCAACAAAGCATTTAAAGAAATTGGGGAAGAAAAATGTTTATCCCATCTTTTAAATTCGCCGGGCAATTTTACAGCCAGCAAATTAGCATGGGTAAAACAAAACGAACCGGAAGTATATAAAAAAATACATAAGATAATGTTGCCGGGTGATTTTATTGCATTGAAACTTACTGGTGAATGCACCACTACAATATCAGCACTTTCGGAAGGTATCTTTTGGGATTTTCAACAAAACAAAATTTCAACAGACGTTCTTAATTATTTTGATTTTGATGAATCCATTTTTCCTGATGTGTATCCATTATTTGCAACACATGGATTTTTAAAAGATACAGTTGCTGTACCGTTATCATTACAACCAGGCATACCCGTTTCTTATAAAGCAGGCGACCAGCCCAACAATGCTTTATCGCTAAATGTATTTGAACCAGGCGAAGTGGCTGCAACAGCAGGCACATCCGGTGTTATTTATGGCATAAATGATAAGCTGAGTTACGATAAGCAATCAAGGATAAACAGTTTTGCACATGTAAATTACGAAGCCGGTAAAAAAAGAATTGGTGTTTTATTATGTATAAATGGCGTGGGCATTTTTAACCGGTGGATAAAAAATATTGCAGGCGCAAATTTTTCTTATGCAGAATTAAATGACGCAGCAGGTAAAATTAAAATTGGCGCAGCTGGTTTATTTGCATTACCCTTTGGTAATGGTGCCGAACGGATGCTGAATAATAAAATAACCGGCGGGCATTTTCATAATCTTGATTTTAATATTCATACAACGGCCCACCTTGTACGTGCCGTGCAGGAGGGGATAGCTTTTTCTTTTCGTTACGGGCTTGATATAATGAAAGAAAATGGTATTAATCCAACCGTTGTTCGTGCTAACAAAACAAATTTATTCTTAAGCGATGTTTTTACCCAATCGTTTGCAAAAGTTAATAATGTTGCAGTTGAATTTTATAAAGGTGATGGAAGTTATGGTGCTGCCCTGGGTGCAGGAATAGGAGCAGGCATTTTTAAGGATGTACCTTCAGCTTTTAAAAACAGAAAATTATTGGATATTGCAGCACCTGAAAGTTCGCAACAATACGAAGAACTTTATCAGCAATGGAAAGAATTATTGAAAAACCAATTATTGAAAAATGACAACACAAATGTTTTGTCATAAATTTTTTATTGTATTTACTTAACCAAAATTATTTTATTAAAATGTCAGTTACTACAGGAACAAAAGAGTTTTTTAAAGGAATTACACCAATTAAATTTGAAGGTGTGGGTACAGATAATCCATTGGCCTTTCAATGGTACGATGAAAATAAAGTGGTGGCAGGAAAACCAATGAAAGAATGGTTGCGTTTTGCCTGCGCTTACTGGCACAGCTTCTGTGGTAATGGTGCCGATCCATTTGGTGCACCTACGCATCCGCATCCCTGGGATGTAAAAACTGATGCTGTGGAAAGGGCAAAAGACAAAGCAGATGCTGCATTTGAATTTATTACAAAATTGGGCTTGCCTTATTACTGCTTTCATGATGTGGATGCAGTAGATTATACCAACGATATAAATGAAAATGACAGAAGGCTGAAATCTATTACTGCTTATTTAAAAGAAAAACAAAATGCAAGTGGCGTAAAATTATTATGGGGCACAGCCAATTTATTTTCTAACCCAAGATATATGAATGGTGCATCAACCAATCCTGATTTTCATGTATTGGCTCATGGTGCTGCCCAGGTAAAAGCAGCATTAGATGCAACAATAGAACTGGGTGGCGAGAATTATGTATTCTGGGGTGGCCGTGAGGGTTATATGAGTTTACTTAACACCAATATGAAAAGAGAAAAAGAGCATCTTGCAAAATTTTTGCATGCTGCAAAAGATTATGCCAGAAAAAATGGTTTTAAAGGAACTTTTTTTATTGAGCCAAAACCATGTGAGCCAAGCAAACACCAGTATGATTATGATTGCGAAACTGTAATTGGATTTTTACGGCAGTACGATCTGTTAAACGACTTTAAAATTAATATAGAAGTGAATCATGCAACACTTGCAGGGCACACTTTTCAGCATGAGTTGCAGGTTGCTGCTGATGCAGGTTTACTTGGTTCGATGGATGCCAACCGTGGCGACTATCAAAACGGCTGGGATACCGACCAGTTTCCTAATAATATAAATGAACTTGTAGAAGCGATGCTTGTAATTGTAGAAGCAGGCGGTTTTGCAGGTGGTGGTATCAACTTCGATGCAAAAATTCGCCGTAACAGTACCGATATGGCAGATTTATTTTATGCCCATATTGGCGGCATAGATGTATTTGCAAGGGCATTGATTGTTGCAGATAATATCTTGCAAAAATCTGACTACAAAAAAATTAGAACAGAGCGCTATGCAAGTTTTGATAATGGTAAGGGGAAGGATTTTGAAAATGGCAAATTATCATTGGAAGATTTAAGATCTTTTGCAATTGAAAATGGTGAGCCAAAAGCTAACAGTGGAAAACAGGAATACATGGAGAACATTATTAACAGATTTATTTAACCAATTTAATTTAAGACTCCAGAAAAAATAACAGGTTAGGGCTAAAATAAAATATCGGTGCAAAACTTTTAAGTACACAAGTGGCTGAAAGTTTTGCTGGCAACTTTTATATAACATCTTCAATGGCAGTTTATACATAAAACAGCTATATAAATGGTAATATCCGTGCTGCACTGTGCTGAAATTGCAGCAGGGAAACTTATTTTATATAAATCTCCCCTTATATTCGTAATTACAAAAAACGATTGCCGGTTTGTGCTTTACACAAACTGAAATATTTATTTTATTTTTTTTAACCCAAAACTATATGTCATCACCAGTTCCGTCAACACCGCTTGCACCTGCAGGTAAAAACACCACATCAAATTTCCTGTTCCCTTTTATTTTGGTAACCAGCCTTTTCTTTTTTTGGGGCTTTGTACATAACCTTGATCCGGTGCTTATGCCGCATTTAAAAAAGACATTCAGGCTTAATTATGTGCAAACATCGCTGGTAGATTTTTCTGTTTTTATCGCCTACTTTGCTATGGCTTTACCAGCAGGGTTTGTTATGCGTAAATATGGTTTTAAGGCAGGCATAATATTAGGATTGTGCTTATTTGCATTGGGTTGTTTTTTGTTTTTGCCTGCAGCTAATACCAACAAGTATGCATTTTTTTTGGGAGCATTATTTGTTGTAGCCAGCGGACTTACTTTTTTAGAAACAGCAGCCAATCCTTATGCAACAATTTTAGGTGATCCTGCAACATCTACTCAAAGATTAAATTTTGCACAATCATTTAATGGTTTGGCAGTAGTACTTGCTCCGCTTATTGGAGGAGAATTTATTTTATCGGGTACAGAGTATTCAGATGCACAAATGAATGCAATGCCAGCTAATGATCTGGCCATCTATTTGCAATCGGAAGCCGACAGGGTAAAAACGCCTTATCTTGCTTTAGGTATAATCATTTTAATAATTGCAGCCATTTTCTTTTTCACAAAATTACCTGATAGTAAAGATGACAGCGAAGCAGGAAGCGGCTTTGGAAAAATTTTAAAATTTTTGCATTTACGTGGTGCCGTTATTGCTCAATTTTTTTATGTAGGTGCCCAGGTTTGTGTGGCAAGTTATTTTATTAATGTGGTAAGAAGGGCAGTGGGTATGGATGAAAAAACAGCGAAAGATTATTTGGGTTATGGTTATGGTATTGCTTTTGTTGCCGGCCGTTTTGCAGGAACTTTTTTAATGAAATATTATACGCCGCAGCGGTTACTTGCGGTATATGCTTTTATAAATATTGCCTTATCGGGTGTGGTTATTTTTTCAGAAGGGATGATTGTGGTGTATGCACTAATTGCCATTTCATTTTTTATGTCAATTATGTTTCCTACCATTTTTGCATTGGGCATTAAAAATTTAAATACTACCGATACTAAAATGGGCTCGAGTCTTATTATTATGGCAATTGTTGGTGGTGCAGTGCTGCCGTTGGTACTTGGCCAAATTGCAGATGTTACCAATAATATACAGTATGGTTATATTGTTCCGCTAATTTGTTTTGTGGTGGTGGCCTGGTATGGCTTAAGCGGATATATAGTAAAGAACGAAACATCTGAGTTTAATGGGTGACTCACCCTTTGGAGGTGAGTCACCCATTAAACTATTCTCAATAATCTAACACCAGGATAGATAAATTATTTTATAATGAAAAGATATTGTCTTGCACTTGATTTAATTGATGACAATGCATTAATTGCAGAATATGAAAACTGGCACAAAGCAGAAAATTGCTGGCCAGAAATAAAGAAAAGTATTTTAGATTCCGGGATTACTCAAATGGAAATTTACAGAACGGGTAACAGACTGTTCATGATAATGGATACTGATGAAACATTTACCTTTGAACGTAAAGCAGCTATGGATGCAGCCAATACAAAAGTGCAGGAGTGGGAGCAACTGATGTGGAAGTTTCAATCATCCATTCCCTGGGCAAAGCCTGGAGAGAAATGGGTGTTGATGGATGAAATTTTTCAACTGGTATAAAAATAAAAAAATGTTTTCGTTACAAAATAAATCGGCAGTAGTTACGGGTGGTGGCAGTGGTATTGGCAAAGCCATTGCAACAATTTTTGCAAAACAGGGCGCCACCGTTCATATAATTGAATTGAATGAAAGCAGTGCTGCTCAAACTGCAGATGAAATTAAAGCCAGTGGCGGCAATGCTTTTGCATACAGTTGCGATGTAAGTAATCAGCAAAAAGTAAAAGAAATTTTTACGGCTATCGGCAAAATAAATATTTTGGTTAATTGTGCAGGCATTGCAAATGTGGGCAAAGCCGATACAACCACTGAGGAAGATTTTACTAAAGTGTTTAATGTAAATGTAAAAGGCACTTATAATTGTTTGCATGAAGTGCTGCCCATTTTTAAAAATAATGGCGGTGGTGTTATTTTAAATGTCGCTTCTATTGCAGCATGGGTGGGCATACCCGACCGCTTTGCATACAGCATGAGTAAAGGCGCAGTTTTTGCGATGACGCTGAGTGTGGCAAAAGATTATTTGCAGGAAAATATCCGTTGCAATTCTATTTCGCCGGCAAGAGTGCATACGCCATTTGTTGATGGATTTATTGCAAAAAATTATCCGGGTAAAGAAGAAGAGATGTTTGAAAAATTATCGAAGAGCCAGCCTATTGGCAGAATGGGAACAGTGGATGAAGTAGCGGCATTGGCTTTATATTTATGCAGCGATGAAGCAGGTTTTGTTACAGGTAATGATTATCCTATTGATGGTGGATTTATAAAGTTGAATAATTGAGAGCCTCTATCCCCTGGAGGGGGAAATGGAGGAGAAGCCCAATCCTATTGAACTTCGTTCGTTCTCTTTTAGAGAACCCCGAAGGGGTAGAGAAATGGAGAAGATTATGTTTGAAGAATTGTTTTTTTTTCCGCTCCGAGGAGCGTAAGGTGAGTAGAAAAATAGAATTCATTTTTTAATGTTCCGTAGAAATCCTGATTATGATCGGGAGTGCTTTTTGCAAAACATAATTAAAGCTCAATAAAGATTTTCTTTACAAGAGTGCGACGCCAATGAAGTTCAATTAAAAAACAAAAGCTGATAACAAAAAAATAAAACAATGAAATTAGTAAGATTTGGAGAATTTGGAAAAGAGAAACCCGGTGTGCATATTAACGGCGTTAATTATGATGTAAGTGGTTTTATAAAAGATTATGATGAAATGTTTTTTGCCAATGGTGGATTACCGCATTTGGCATGGATGTTAAGCCAGCATAAAGATATGTTGCGTAAAGTGCCGGATGGAGAAAGACTGGGAAGCCCTGTAGCAAGACCTTCTAAAATTGTTTGTATTGGATTAAATTATGCACAGCATGCAAAAGAAACCAACGCAGCTATTCCCAAAGAACCTATTTTATTTTTTAAATCTACCACTTCTTTAATTGGGCCATACGACACCGTTACTATACCAAAAAATTCGGTAAAAACTGATTGGGAAGTGGAACTGGCTTTTGTAATAGAAAAAAAAGCAAGTTATGTAGAAGTACATGAAGCGATGGATTATGTGGCGGGATATGCATTACATAATGATGTGAGTGAAAGAGAATTTCAATTGGAACGTGGCGGTACATGGGATAAAGGAAAAGGCTGCGATACGTTTGCGCCGCTTGGTCCCTGGCTTGTAACAAAAGATGAAATCAAGGATGTACACAATTTGCGCCTGTGGTTGAAAGTAAATGGTAAAACTATGCAGGATGGCAATACAGATGATTTGATTTTTAATATTCCTCAACTCGTTTCTTACATCAGTAGATTTATGACCTTGCTGCCCGGTGATATCATCAGTACAGGTACACCACATGGTGTGGGACTGGGTTTTAATCCGCCTGTGTATTTAAAACCGGGTGATGTTATTGAATTAGGAATTGATGGATTGGGAACAGCAAAACAAAATGTAAAAGCATATAGCGCAGGCAAAATAAAAAGCAGAAAGAATTTTTAAAATAACAGCCATACAATGCAGATTTTAGCAGGAGTCATATTTCATTTTCTAGGCGGCTTTGCTTCCGGCAGTTTTTATATGCCTTATAAAAAGGTAAAAGGCTGGAGCTGGGAAAGTTTCTGGATAACCGGCGGTTTGTTTTCATGGTTCATAGTGCCGCCTGTTGCCGCATACTTAACTGTACCCGGCTTTGTTGGCATTATTAAAAGCAGCCCGGGTTCTGTCATCGGCACTACTTATGTAATGGGATTGCTTTGGGGTATTGGTGGATTAACCTATGGGCTGGGTGTACGCTATCTCGGTATTGCATTGGGCAGTTCCGTGATTCTTGGGTTATGTTCTTTTTTTGGCGCACTAATACCTTCTGTTTACTACTATTTTAACCCCACAGAAGGTAAAGACAGCATTGCTGATTTGTTCAGCAACAAATGGGGCATTTTTGTAATGGCAGGGCTTGCTGTTTGCATCATTGGCATTATCATTTCAGGCAAAGCAGGGTCATTAAAAGATAAAGACCTTGGCGAAGTAGAAAAAAATGCCAGTGGAAGTGAGTTTAAGATTACTAAAGGATTGATACTTGCAGTGATCTCCGGCGTATTAAGTGCCTGTTTCAGTTTTGGTATTGAAGCTGGCAACAGCATGGGAATGGTTGCCAATGAAACATGGAAAGACGCTCATCCCGGCGAAAGCGAATTTCTATTTCGTAATAATGTAATTTTTGTAGTGATACTCTGGGGTGGGCTCACCACCAACTTTATATGGTGCATGATATTAAATGCCCGTAACAAATCATTTGGTGATTACAGCAACACAAAAACCCCGCTTTTAAAAAACTATATCCTCTCTGCAACTGGAGGTACCTTATGGTTCCTCCAGTTTTTCTTTTATGGCATGGGCGAAAGCAAACTCGGCAACGGTGCAAGCAGTTGGATATTGCACATGTCATTCATCATTTTGGTGGCAAATGGCTGGGGGGTATTAACAGGCGAGTGGAAAGGTGTAAGTAAACAGGCAAAAACAACAATCACCATAGGAATTGCAATAATCATTCTTTCAATTCTTTTGGTTGGTTATGGCAATTCATTAAAGTAAAGAAAGGTATTCTTTGAGCCTGGCAATAGAATAAAAATCAGCATTGTTGCGTCGCACCCTTGTACGTTCTGTTCTCTATGCAGCTATTGGTACAACAGTACAAGTGAGTGACACAACAATGTTGAATAAAGAACAAAAGTTTGTAAAAAAATGTCTTAAAATATTTATGAGTTCAGAAATAAAAAACTTTAAACACGTCTCATATCTCTGGGATGAAGCAACAGCCGCATCCATGGCAGGTGATGAAGTGGCATTGTTAGTTTACCGTTCCAATTTGCTGGGTGCCGATTTACGCCTCACCAATTATGGCGGCGGCAACACTTCCTGCAAGGCAATGGCGAAAGACCCGTTAACAGGCAATGAAACAGAAGTAATGTGGGTGAAAGGAAGTGGCGGCGATTTAGGTACAATGAAACGCAACGGGCTGGCAGCTTTATATGTTGACCGCTTACGCAGTTTAAAAAATATTTACCGTGGCATTGAACATGAAGATGAAATGGTGGAACTCTTTAATCATTGTATTTATGATTTACAAAGCAAAGCTCCTTCAATTGATACGCCGCTTCATTGCTTTCTTCCATTCAAACACATTGACCATTTGCACCCCGATGCTGCCATTGCAATAGCAGCAGCAAAAGATGGAAAGAAAATTACACAGGAATTATTTGGCGGTACGATTGGCTGGGTAAACTGGCAACGTCCGGGCTTTGACCTGGGTTTAAAATTAAAGCAGTGCCTTGATGAAAACCACGGTATCAAAGGAATCATGCTTGGGTCTCATGGGTTATTTACATGGGGCAATACGGCGTATGAAAGTTATATCAATACGCTGGAAGTGATAGAGACCTGTTCAGAATTTATACAGCAAAGCATAAAAAAACAAACTACAGTATTTGGTGGGTCTAAAGTAAAGTCATTGGACAAGGAAGGTCGCAATCAGGTGGCGGCTGCTTTGGCTCCGGTACTGCGTTCGTTTTGTTCATCGCACACACATCTGCAGGGCGGCAGGGGTGGCATGATTGGGCACTTTACAGATGATGAAAGGGTGCTTGAGTTTATTAATTCAAATTATTTAGAAAAACTGGCACCATTGGGAACAAGCTGCCCCGACCATTTTTTACGCACAAAAATTTCACCGCTTGTTCTGAATTTATCTGTTGATGAAGATGTAGCTAACCTGTCTGTCATAAAAGAAAAGTTATCTCCCTCATTTGATGCTTACAGGAAAATGTACAGTGATTATTACGATACCTGTAAGCATTCAAACAGCCCTGCTATGAGAGATGCAAATCCTGTGGTGATTTTATATCCCGGTGTGGGCATGTTCACTTTTGCAAAAGATAAGCAAACAGCAAGGGTGGCGGCAGAGTTTTATATCAATGCCATCAATGTAATGAAAGGTGCAGAAGCAATCTCTGAATATACCTCATTGCCACGGCAGGAAGCATTTAATATTGAATACTGGTTGCTGGAAGAAGCAAAGCTGCAACGCTTGCCTAAGCCAAAATCATTGAGCGGACGCATTGCATTGGTAACAGGAAGCGCCGGAGGCATAGGAAAAGCGATCGCCAAAAAATTTGCTGCTGAAGGGGCTTGTGTAATCCTCAATGATATTAACCAGGACAGATTAGACGCCGCAGCGGATGAATTTAAAACTTTATTTAGTAAAGATGCAGTTGCATCCGTATTGCTCAATGTAACCGATGAACAAAGTATTGTAAAAGCATTTGATGAAGCAGCGCTTGCTTTTGGCGGAGTGGATATAATTGTGAATAATGCAGGCATCAGCATTTCCAAATCAATAACCGACCACAGTATTGAAGACTGGGATAAACTTTATGATATTTTGGTGAAAGGGCAATTTATGGTTTCAAAAGCGGCTGTTGAAATAATGCGTAAACAAAGCATGGGCGGCGATATTATAAATGTAGTTTCTAAAAACTCCATAGTAGCCGGGCCTAACAATGCCGGTTATGGCAGTGCAAAAGCTGCACAGGCGCATCTCACAAGATTAATGGCTGCAGAACTGGGTGCTGATAATATAAGAGTGAACACGGTAAATCCTGATGCAGTAATTGCAGACAGCAACATTTGGGCAGGCGGCTGGGCAGAAGGCAGGGCAAAAGCGTATGGCATAACAGTGGAAGAATTGCCGGCATATTATGCCAAACGCACTTTGCTGAACGAAACCATTTTACCTGATGATATTGCCAATGCCTGTTTTGCATTTGTGGGCGGGCTGTTAAATAAATCAACAGGCAATATTTTGAATGTGGATGGCGGTGTTGCCACTGCATTTGTAAGATAACTTTTTCTTATAAACGTCAAGCAGTCGTTTTGGTAATGAAGGGGCGTTAGTTCTCTATCGCCCCATTTTAAAAAATTTATCCACTATGCTGATAGAAAAAAATAAAATTGATGCACACAATGATGAATACTTTGCTGCACATGCAAAGGCTTTTCAATTTATTGCTCAATCTGTAAGTAACTGTGATGATGTGCTTCAAAAACTGAAAGATTTCCAGGTAGCCATTCCATCCTGGGCATTGGGTGCAGGCGGCACAAGGTTTGGCAGGTTTGCTGGTGCAGGGGAACCACGTAACCTGCAGGAAAAGATAGACGATGTGGGGCTGCTTCATACACTCAGTAAATCCAGCGGCGCTATTTCATTGCACATACCCTGGGACATTCCCGGTAACTACGCTGAAATAAAATCACTGGCAGATTTGCATGGTCTGCAGTTTGATGCTGTGAACTCTAATACTTTCCAGGACCAGCCGTCACAAAAACACAGTTACAAATTTGGTTCATTGCAGCATGTTGATAAAGACATCCGCACACAAGCCATTGAACACAATATTGCAGTGATCAAACATGGCATTGCCCTTGGCTCTAAATCATTAACGGTATGGCTGGCAGATGGCAGTTGTTTTCCGGGTCAATTGAATTTCAGAAAAGCATTTCAAAACACATTGGAGAGTTTACAGGAAATATATGTGGCATTGCCGTCAGACTGGAAAATGTTTATAGAGTACAAGGCTTATGAACCCAATTTTTATTCAACAACAGTGGCTGATTGGGGACAATCATTACTGTATGCAAACAAACTTGGAGAAAAGGCATACACATTGGTTGACCTCGGGCACCATTTGCCTCATGCCAATATTGAACAGATTGTTTCGTTGCTTTTGATGGAAGGAAAGCTGGGTGGTTTTCATTTTAATGACAGCAAATATGGCGATGATGATTTAACAGCAGGCAGCATCAATCCCTATCAGCTCTTTTTAATTTTTAATGAACTGGTTGAAGGTATGGATGAACAAGGAATGAACCATGCTGCTGATTTGGGATGGATGATTGATGCCAGTCACAATGTGAAAGACCCATTGGAAGATTTGCTCCAATCTGTCGAAGCAATCATGATTGCATATACACAGGCATTACTGGTGGATACAGTTGCCTTGCAAAATGCACAGGCAATAAACGATACCGTAACTGCACAGGAAATTTTGCAAGCTGCTTTCAGAACAGATGTGAGGCCGTTGATAGCCGAAGCAAGACTAAGGGGCGGAGGCGCTGTTAATCCATTGCTGCTTTTCAGAAAAACAAAAGTGAGGGAACATTTAATTAAAGAACGTGGCAGTAAAACAATTGCCACCGGATTATAAAAATAAGCATGAAGCAAAAAGCAATACTCATATTTGATGTTGGCAAAACAAACAAAAAAGTTTTTTTGTTCAGCGAAAAGCTGCAGGTGCTGCATCAGGATTTTGTTGCATTTACTGAAATAACGGATGAAGATGGTTTTGCCTGCGATGATATTGCCGCTATTACAAAATGGATGCTTGCTACTTATCAGCAATTTGTATCTGATAAACGATATGAAATTACGGTGGTAAACTTTTCCGCCTATGGTGCATCAATGGTGCATCTTGATGAAAAATTGCAGCTGATTAGCCCATTATACAATTATATAAAACCATTGCCGGGACATGTTGCAGAAAAATTCAAGTTGCTGGTTAATGATGTTGAGCAATGGTCAACGCAAACAGCTTCGCCCTGGCTGGAAATGTTAAATGCAGGCTTGCAGTTGTACTGGTTAAAAAACGATAAGCCGGATATTTTCAAAAAACTAAAATACAGTGTATTTCTTCCGCAGTATTTGAGTTTTTTACTGTCGGGCAAATTAGCAACTGATTATACCGGCATCGGATGCCACACAGGCATGTGGAATTTTGCTGAAAATAGTTTTCATGAGTGGATGTATAAAGAAAATCTTGTTTCATTGCTTCCTTCAATTACTGACAGCGAACCGGTAACCAATAAAGACGGTATAAGAATCTGCAATGGCATCCATGACAGTTCCGCAGCTCTCTACGCATACCTGCAGCAATACAGTGAGCCATTCATATTGTTATCTACCGGCACCTGGAGTATTTGCCTTAATCCCTTTAATCATGATAGGCTCACTGCTTCAGAACTTGAAGAGGATTGTCTTTGTTACCTGCTGCCCGATGGCTTACCTGTAAAAGCATCCCGTTTTTTTATGGGCAATGAGTTCAGTAAATTGAAAAAAGTGCTCAACCAGCATTTCGCCGTATCATCAGATTACCATTCGCAAATAAAGTTTGATGCTTCACTTTTTGAAAGAGCCAAACGGGTACAATCAACCATTTTTACCTACAATATCGTTTTTAATAAAAATCAGCAATCACATACAATAACGCAGGAAGAGCTGGGCTGTTTTGAAACTTATGAGGAGGCTTATCACCAGTTAATAAAAGAATTACTTGAACTGCAAGTGCAAAAAATATGGCTGGTGATGACCAATGTAAACATTAAAACTATTTATGTGGATGGAGGCTTTGCCCGTAACAAAGTATTCATCACAATGCTGCAGGAAATGATGCCCGGCTTTTCTGTAATTGCAACTGAAATGCCATTGGGTACAGCATTGGGCGCTGCAATGATGGCAGTTAGAAAAAACAATTATTCAGCCTCCGGTTTGCACCGGGAAAAAAGCCCGGCGGCAACTGTATCAAAAAATAAATTATGAAGTGGACTTTCAATACAAATTATCCATCCATTGATGACCTCCGCAATAAAGCGGTAAAACGCATTCCAAAATTTGCATTTGAATATTTGGATGGAGGATGCAATGAAGATGTAAATCTCATTAAGAACACAGCAGAGCTGCGGCAAACAGAATTGATACCATATTACTTAAAGAATCATACCGGCAGCCATTTGCAAACAGAATTGTTTGGGAAAATATATGATGCCCCTTTTGGTATAGCGCCTGTTGGCTTACAGGGTTTAATATGGCCTAATGCAGCAGAAATTCTTGCATCGGCAGCACATAAGCATAACATCCCTTTTATCTTAAGCACTGTGAGCACAGCAGATATTGAAACCATTGCTGAACTAACAGAGGGTAATGCCTGGTTCCAGTTATATCACCCGGCAGATAATTCTTTAAGGGATGATATCATACAGCGGTTGCAGGATGCACACTATCCTGTATTGGTATTGCTGAGCGATGTGCCATCATTCGGTTTTCGCCCAAGGGATATACGCAACGGCCTTGCCATGCCGCCAAAAATGACGGTGAATAATATTTTGCAGATAATGGGAAAGCCCAACTGGGCATTGCAAACATTAAAGTATGGCCAGCCTTCTTTTAAAACCATGAAGAAATATATGCCAAAGGGGTTAAATATGCAGCAACTGGGGCAATACATGAATGCAACTTTTTCAGGAAGATTGAATAGAGAAAAAGTAAGTGCTATACGGGATAAGTGGAAAGGTAAATTGGTTTTGAAAGGTGTAGCCAGTGAAGAAGATACTGCAATGGCAATTGAATTGGGGCTGGATGGAATCATCGTTTCAAATCACGGTGGCAGGCAACTAGATGCGGCACAATCTGCTGTTGCTTCATTGCAGCATATATTAAAAAACTATGACAGGAAAATAAAAATAATGATGGACAGCGGCATACGCAGCGGTCCGGATGTGGCAAGGGCAATGGCAAGCGGTGCTGAGTTTACTTTTTTAGGAAGAAGTTTTATGTATGCCGTTGCTGCATTGGGCAATGAAGGTGGCGACCATATTATTGCTGTTTTAAAAACACAGTTGCAACAGGTGATGGAACAATTGTGCTGTGTTAAAACAACAGACATTTCAAAGCACCTTTTAAAACAGCGTTGAATGAAACAATTTATAGTGATTTATTTTTACCAACGGCAGCAATTTTCATAGTCAGAAGTAAACGCTGCAACCCCTTACTTTTTGGGGAGAAGGAAACAATGTGTGATTTCGTATGATAACAGTTGTGTCAAATTCCACATATTCCCATTTAATTCAACATGATTGTCTTTAAAGTTTCAGATTCCCCGCAGAATTACTTTGTTGTAGAAGCCTCATGCAAAAGCCTGCCCATATAATGTTTGCATTAGCATTGGATACTTTGAGCCGTCATTTTTGCAAATGTCAATTTGTAGTTTTGAGTTGTGAAATTCACTTCGTTTTAAAAGCTCAGTCGCTTGGTTAAGTTTGGTTATAAGTGCAGGATCAAATGGCTTACCATGAAAAATTGCATAATTATTATAAGTAATTTTATTGGCATAAGCCAAAATTGGATTCCTAATAATGATGAGCAACAGGGCCGTAGTAACTAACCCTGTTACTCCCAGGCGAAGTGCCCATTTTTTAAATTGTTGCTTCATACAAGATTGTTTAAGTGACGGTACAATGTCAAGTTTTGTGCTGCTGGGAATATTACTCAATAATGCTGTAACTGCTGAACCACGGCTTCCCTTAGCTCCCAGTAGTGCAAATCCCCTTTGGCAGAAGTGCTTATTAGTCTGCCATTTTAAAGTCAATTATATAAGGTTAACTGTCCTGGTTAAGCACATAAAGGGTAATGTGACTGAATTTTGTAATCATTGCTTCTATTTTTAGTGATGATGTAAAGGTGAGCAATGATTCAGTAAGTTCTATTCCAAAATTGCTATTTTTCATCCCAGCCGTTTTGTGAGATAAAGCAGCCCGGAACGAATTTTAGTGGTGTTTTTAAGATTTGTATCTTCATCTGTTGCTGTTCTTCCAGGAATACAGAAGGGCTTGCACCAACAATACGTTTAAACAAGCTGCCGAATGAACTGAGGCTTTCAAAGCCAACAGCATAACAAACTTCCGAAACTGGTATTCCTGCTCTCAATAACAACGTAGCTTTTTCAATCCGTACAAAAGTTAAATACTGGTGTAGTGTTTTACCATATACTTTTTTAAAAAGCCGGATGAAATGGAATTTGGAAAAGTATGCTTCGTCGGAGATATTATTAAGGTCTATATTGTCTGCATAATTGTTATCAATAAAAAGTTTTGCCTGAACAATTCGCTGGTATAAATAAAATTTGGGGTATTGTTCTTTTGTCATTCTTCTGGCTGTTTAAAAGTTGCAGAGTATTACTTTACACCAAAAGGTAATGAGCAGGATACCAGGATTAGCAACAGTTTTCCTAATAATTCTTCTCTATTAACTTCAAGACTAGGTCATGCTTTTTTATATTCACATACGGACAATCAATAAGGATTACTGCGTCAAACCCATTTGCTTCCATCTTCTCTTTTTCGGTAAAAACTATAATCCCTCTCCCGGCATGTCCTTTAAAATTTGGTTTACCTAACGAAAAAAAAGTCTTTTTTGATAATAGCCCATTCCCGTTTGTGTTTGAATTTTTAGTACAAGAAAAAAATCCTATTTTCTTTTCTTTAAAGTCGAACCCATTCTTCGGGTCTATTTTTTGGGATTTCTTTGTAGAATATGGTGAGAAAAATAGACTATCCAAAATCTTGATTTCATATTGATTCAACATTGGGTTAGCGTCTAATCCGCAACTGTCTAACAGGCTAACTTGCCCATTGCAAATATGATGAGTGAAATTAATTAAAAGAAAGACTATTATTTTTTTCACTTGTACTGCAAATAAAATTAGGTAATCAAAAAAAAGTTAAATTGCCATATTACATTTCACTTTTGGTAACCGTTCTATGAACTATTTATACTGGACTGACTGTTGCAGTAATAGAATTTCTATCATACCAATCCGCAACCGCTACTTAACTAAAAAGATTGAATTGTAGTTACTAATAAAAAGCGAAATTGAAAATCGCCTGCCGGAACTAAAGTAGAGCAATGCAAAAAATTAAACACATATTCGTTGCCGAGACATATTGCCAAATAGAATTAGCGGCATTTTCATTTGCTATCGACCAATTCTCCATCTTTGAAAATTTCAGTTTTTGTAAGTATTCCTAATTCTGAAAAATATGTCCATGCTCCATATTTTTTACCATTTAGCCAACTTGTCTTGGACTTTAATTGCCCGTTACTATAAAAGACTTTAAATAATCCAATTGGAATATCTAAACTATAAAATTCTTCTTGTCGCAAAACCCCGTTTTCATGGTAGTATTCCCAAAGTCCATGTCCTTTTCCATTAAGCCAATAAGCATTAAATTTTAATTGTCCGTTTTCGTACCATTCCTGCCACAAACCACTAGCTAAGCCGTCTTTCATCGATGTCCAAATCTTAGGTTTCCCATTTGGGTAATTCTCTGTCAGAAAAACTGTAAAAGGTTTTGCTTCAAAAGTTGTTAATTCAAGACCGTCTTTAGTTATTTTTTGAGTTTTTGAAATGTCAATTATTTTTTGTCCAAATGTGATTGAAGAAAAAAATATAAGAAAAGGGAGTAAAAAATGTGATTTCATTTATTTTAGTTTTTAAATAGCTCTTTAAATTTCAATGCTTTTATTTCAATATAATAAATACTCCAAACTCCATCTTTTTCTGGATTTATTCTATTTTCCCTTCCAAAGAAAAAATATTTACCATCTCTTGAAAACCTCGGGCTACTTTCTTCTGCTTTTGTATTTATTAAAGTTCCAATCCCTGTTGCTTTTGTCCAACCCGAAGTAGTTTTCTTAGCAACAAATATATCTTCGCCGCCAACACCACCTGGTGCATCTGAGGAGTTAAAAATCAAATAATTTCCATCCGGTGAATAAACGGCTGAATATTTCCAATATTTTTCATCTTCAAATAATCCATTAATCTTTTGTGGTTGTGAGAAAGTGCCATTTTTTTCTTCTGTGGTATAAATTTCAATTGACTTAGTTCCACGTTGCATAGTTGTGTAAATATAATTTCTACCATCATTTGAGAATATGAAATTTGCATTTGATGAAGGCCATTCTTCTTTTTTTTCTTGTACCTGATTTATGATATCCGGTAAAGCTGTTGCATCACTCCAACCTTTTCCTGTTTTTTTTACTTTCCAAATATTCATATCAAAATTACCTTGGTTTGGGTTATTAGGAATTTGTCTTTGTGAACCGAAGTACAAAGTATTGCCATCTGGAGTTAAAAAAGGAGTTTCGTCTCTATCGGTTGAAAACTCACATATTTTGGGGATAGTCCAACTGCCATTTTCGAAATTAGATTCCATAATTTTCTGCTTTTCATTTTCTTTCCTCCTTGTAAAATAGGCAGTCTTTCCGTTTGGCGAAAATGCAATATCAAACACACTTTCATTTTTTAAAGAAATAATACCTTCTCCAAAAATCTCTGGTTTCAAAATTTCTTTGGATGAGTAGTTTGTTTTATTAGAAGTAAGGTTAGGGCTACACTGTGTCATTACAATCATGATCAAGATTCCAAAAATTTGTTTGTTCATTTTATTTTAAAGTTCTTAGAGTGTCTAAAAAAATTACCGATAATGTTTGTATTAACGAAATTTTCTTCAAACGGTTATAAAGTGCATTAAAGATAGGCTGTATTTGCGAAAGTTTTAGCCTTACTATCTTTAGTTATTTCTAAAGAAAAAAACATTTTAATAGTATTCAATACACCTTTCTTCCGGTAATTATTTGCTTAAAATCAATCAGATAATTAGGGTAGTACAACCCCATTTACCCTTTTAAGCAACTTCATTGGAAACATATTTGCAGCCTTATTTAATTGTGAGTTTGTAAATGTGTGAGTGATGTTTCAGAAAACAAAAAATATTGATACTGCCTTCCGGCATATAAAAGGTTTTTCCCTTTTATTGGTAGCAGGCTGCTTCCTCCTCAGCGGCTTTGTTTTATATAAAAGCTACGAATTGTCTGCACGGGTACAGGATAAAATTTACATCCTCGCCGGCGACCAGGCCATGGAGGCATACGCCTCCAAAAGAAAAGACAATGTGCTGGTGGAAGCCAAGAGTCATATCAGTTTATTTCATACCTATTTCTTCACCCTCGACCCGGATGAAAAGGTGATAGAAAGAAATATCCTGAAAGCATTGTACATGGCAGATGGCTCTGCCAAAACACAGTATGATAATTTTAAAGAAACAGGCTATTACTCCAACATTATTGCAGGCAATATCAGCCAGCAGATTTCTACTGACAGCATTACAGTAAACATTAAATCAGAACCTTATTTCTTTAACTATTACGGCACAGAAAAAATAATAAGACCAAACAGCATCGTAACAAGAAGCCTGATTACAAAAGGCTACCTCAGAAATGTTTCCCGGTCAGAACATAATCCTCACGGCTTCTTAATTGAACGCTGGAAAACAATTGAAAATAAAGATATCAAAACTGAGAACCGATGAAACTCTTTAAGAATAATATAACCCAAACTAATCTGCCAGATAAAGCAGCCACAAGTATTGCCAATGGAATTTTAAAATCTCAACGTTGGTTTGCAAACAACCTGGAAGGCTTGACAAAAAAATGGAAACAAAAACAACAATGGTTTTTTCTAATAGGTGTTTGTTTATTATTTGGAGGTTTAAGTATTACTGCAATTGTTACCTCATTTAAACAGTCAGCTAACTCCAAAGTAGTAGTGCCAAAAGCAATCAGCATTCCTAAATCTATTCCGGACAATGTGAATCCCTATTTGATAACAGAGGAAGAATTTGGACAGGTACAAAAATATAAACAGCAACATCCCAATTTACTCAAAGAAAGACCTGGCCTGTTTGACAGCCTTACACTAATTGAGCAATCTTATTATTCACAAAAAAATAAATAACATGAAAGAAAATCATTCTCCGAAGTTTTTGCGGCAAAGAAAAATGATGCTGGTACTCCCGGTACTGGTTATTCCCTTTGTTACAATGGCATTTTGGGCATTAGGTGGAGGACAGAGAAATGCAAATGCTAATCTTGCCGAAAATAAGCAAGGCTTAAACCTGCAGTTGCCCGATGCTAATTTAAAAGATGATAAAAATGCAGACAAGCTTGCCTTTTATAATGAATCTGATGCAGACTCTTTAAAAAGGGAAGAACATTTACGCAACGATCCGTATTATAAAGATTCGCTTTCGTCAATGCAGAATTTAATAATACCGGATACAGGAAATTTATTAGTCCCCACGCCTTCTTATAATGGTTTAAATTATTCACCCTATAAACAAAGTACAGATGCCAATGAGCAAAGGATTTATAAAAAAATAAATGAAATCAATAAGCAGATTAATCAGCCAGAAACTGCGACTATCGGTTCAAACACTTCTATACAGATACCAGAAGGAAATGAGCAGTTCTACAATGAAGTTGACAGGCTACAGCAAATGATGATGCAGATGAATGACAATCCGCAATCAGACCCGGAAATGGATCAGCTAAATGGTACGCTGGAAAAAATATTAGACATACAACATCCAGACAGGGTAAAAGATAAGCTAAAGGAAAAATCGTTGAAGAATAAGGAACAGGTTTTTATGATCAGTAAACAGCCGGTAAAAAATAATGTAAGCTTACTCGATACCAGTAAAAGTAAAAAGCCAATTGAAAATAAATTCTTTGGTATAGAAAAAGATTCAGAAACTGAAGAACAAAATACTGTTGAGGCGGTAGTTCATCAAACACAAACTTTAGTAAATGGTGCTGTAGTAAAAATGCGCCTGCTTAATGATATTTATTTAAACGGTTCATTAGTGCCAAAAGGAAATTTTGTTTTTGGCACGGCACAATTAAACGATGAACGCCTTGAAATAAACATTAACTCCGTTAGAAATAATAATTCATTGTTTCCGGTAAAGCTGGAAGTATTTGACATGGATGGTCTTCCGGGCATATATATTCCTGGTGCTATTTCAAGGGATGTTGCCAAGCAATCGGCTGATAACAGTTTGCAGTTGATGGAACTCACTGCTATGGATCCGTCCTTTAAAGCACAGGCTGCTGCCACGGGCATTAACGCTGCTAAATCTTTACTCAGTAAAAAAGTAAAACAAGTAAAAGTATTAGTGAAAGCAGGTTATAAAGTGTTGCTAAGAGATAAAAATATTCAACAATAATTACTAAACATTTAAAACAAAATTTATGAAACGATTAGTGTGTTTGATTTGCAGTTGCTGGTTATTCGTTTCGGCAATGGCACAAACTTCTTTATGTATTTCAACGGACAAAACTACCAGCTTGGTTTTCCCTTTCTCAATCCTGCATGTTGACCGTGGCACAAAAGACATTTTGGTGCAGCCAGTGCAGGAAGCAGAAAATATTCTTTTGGTAAAAGCAGGGTTAAAAGATTTCCCCGAAACCAATCTCAGTGTATTTACATCCGATGGTAGTGTCTATACTTTCCAGGTATGTTATCAACCAGTTCTTACTACATGGACTTACTATCTGCCGACCAATAAAAAATCTACGATGGCTACTTATGCCAATGGCATACTTGATAATCGCCGGACACTTTGGGGAGTAAGGGACAATAGCTGGAATATAGAAGTGGCTGTTATTGGTGCCTATATAAACGATGATGTGTTGTATTATCAACTCAGGCTAATCAATAACAGTCCGGTGGATTACGATATTGAAGTACTGCGTTTTTTTATACGTGATAAAAGGAAAAGCAAACGGACGGCGGTACAGGAAAATGAATTGAAACCATTGCAAATTTCAGGGAATACTAAGCAGGTAAAAGCATTCAGCCGGACTGTGGCCGTGGTGGCGTTAGAAAAGTTTACCATCCCTGATAAGAAATTCATGGGCATACAAATAATGGAAAAAAATGGTGGCAGGCATTTAAGTATGAAGCTGAACAATAAAGATATTCTTAGAGCAATTCCATTACCTGATTTAAAATGAGAAATAAATATCCCATATCAGATGAGGTATTAGAGCTTGTAAATATTGCTTTGGGAAAAGGTGAACACTGGATGGCTTATAATCAGTCGTTGTATTTTATTGATAAGGACGATGTTCACTTTTTCAAATTTAAAGACGACGCTAAGGAGTTTGCAAATAATAATTTCAGTGATAAGGATACTTATCATGTTATCTGCTTTGATTCCATTTTAGATATTTATAGAGAACTGCCATACGGCGAAAAAATGGAGAACGGGCTTGTTAATGATCCCGATACAAATGGTTTGTATAATAAAGAAGGGAATAGTTTTACAGACGCTTTAATAGAGGATATAGAACAAAAACAACTATCATTATTTAATTCACAAATAAAAACATATATTATGAACAACGAAAATTTTCAGTATTTGAGTGATAACCTTAAATACATGGGCTTTGGCGAAAATCTGAAAGCAGATTTAGAGAAGAACCTGAGTGAAGGTAGGGCAGATTTTCAATTGAATTACAAGGCTGAAATTAATAAGAAGCCTTTTGAAGTAACAATGAATTTCCGGAAGTCAGATACTTCGGACATGTACTTTTTTAACAACTATCATGCTTCGCTTGAAAAAAGTAATGGCGAAAAAGCAGAACAAACCTTTTATCTGAACAAGGGCAAAGGTGTAACTGGCAAAGAAGCTTTCAATTTGCTGGATGGCCGGGCTGTTCATAAAGACCTGGTTACAAAAGAAGGGCAACCATACAAAGCCTGGATACAGTTAGACCCATCAAGCAAGGACAAGAATAACAATTTTGAAGTAAAACAATTCCATGAAAACTATGGCTTTGATTTAAAAGCTGCTGTTGAGAAATTCCCTATAACGGATTTAAAAGATCCGGAAAAAGAAAAAGCATTGATGCAATCATTGCAAAAGGGAAACGTACAATCTGTAACCATTGAAAAAGACGGCACCAGTCATAAAATGTTTATTGAGGCTGACCCTCAATACAAAAAAGTAAACCTGTATGATTCTAATATGAAACTGGTGGCGAAAGAATCGTTAGAACAATATAAGGCAGGTATTGAAAAGGGAAGCCAGGCCATTAAAGAAGACATTGGCGATGATAAAAAAAAAGAGTTGAAACAGGAGGCTAAGCCCGAGAAAGAAAAGGTAGAAAAGAAAAATGATAAATCCCTTTTGCCAAAGAAAAGGGAAAGTACTAAAAAAGGTTTAGGGGTTTCGTAATGTAACCCCTAAACCCATTTTGTATTTTAAAAAATACCATTATGAATATGGAGAATATTTCAGCATTGGCTGAACAGATTGAGGCATTGGGTTTTGAAAGTGCAGGTTATTCGTTATTGAAACGGATCTGTTTCAAACCTGAAAGATTTACTCTTTCCCAAAAACTGGAAAAGAGTAACGAAGAGATTTCCTTCCAATTATTTTTTGAAAGGAATGAGAAAGAGGATAACTATTATCTGAGGTATTATGATGCTGTTCTTCAAGCGGAATTATCATTTACCGATACAACAGTAAATGGAGTTGACATAACAGCATTGGAAAAACAAATGACAGGTATAGATTGGAAGAAAGCTTTTGATTTTTCTGAGAAGAAAAGATGGACTCCAAATGATAAGGCAGGCTGGGAGAATGAAGAAAAAATTGAAACAATAATCATAAGCCTGGCTGCACTAGAAATAACCGAAGAAGGCAGATCAGTCAATGCTGCATTAAAATTAAAATACTGGACAGGTTCTGCCTACTTTGAAATATTTGATAGCATTAATCAACCAAAGGGTAAAGCAGAAATTAGTCAGCGCTTTTATTACTCTGAAGGTCAGCCAGGAATATCTGTAGATGAAGCTTATCGTTTTTTGCAAAATCGCAAGTTGGAAAAACAAATGCAGGCTAAAAGAAAGCAGGTAGATAATCAAAGGGAAGACCAAGAAGTTGATACAAATAATAGTTCTTCAGGCAGCGGGCTACTCAAAAAAAGAAAGGTAAATGGTGGTGCAAGAACTAAAAAAAATAAGTGAACTACTCAGTAAGTAATTATGGAATTGTTTGCACCACTATCCGTATTTTATAATGCCATTGAGGACGATGTAAGAATTAGCACCACACACATCAGTCTTTATATGGCTTTATTGCAACAATGGAACCTGGCTGGTGGTAGAAATCCACTCTCTATTGAAAGGGTTGTAATAATGAAGGCTTCTAAAATCAGTGCCCGCTATACCTATAACAAGTGCATGAATAATCTACAGGAGTTTGGATATATAACTTATTTACCATCATCAAATCAATTTACCAACAGTAAAGTTTATTTAAAAAGGTTGTGAAAATTATGACATAGTATTTCAACATAATTAATAAAGAGGAGGTGTGATATGGAGGGAGCGAAACCAGAAAAAATAGTAGAAATATTGCAGATGCATAATGTGCATATCTCATTGGAGGAAGCAAGGTTAATTTTAGACTTTATGTTTAAATTTGCTAACATAGCATTAACTAACATAAAGTAAAATGACTGCAGATTTATATATACGGGTGAGTACTGATGAGCAGGCCGATAAAGGATATTCTCAGAGAGACCAGGATGACCGTCTGCGTAAGTATTGTGATGCCAATCAAATCAAAGTAAGAAATGTAATTTATGAAGACCATTCCGCAAAAACTTTTAACAGGCCGCAATGGAATAATTTGTTGTTGGATTTAAAGAAACAACGTGGACACATTAATGTTGTTTTATTTCTTAAATGGGATAGGTTTAGCCGCAATGCAGGGGATGCTTATCAAATGATAAGTACGTTAAGAAAATTAGGTGTTGAGCCGCAGGCAATAGAACAGCCTTTAGATTTAGCGATTCCTGAAAATAAATTAATGCTTGCTTTTTATTTGGCTGCACCCGAGGTTGAAAATGACCGTCGGGCTTTAAATGTTACTTACGGAATGAAGAAAGCAAGAAAGGAGGGAAGATGGATGGGCAAAGCACCACTGGGTTATGCAAATAAAATTACAGAAGATGGCAAAAAATATATTGCACCGAAAGAGCCTGATGCAAGTATTTTGAAATGGGCCTTCCATACACTAGCCAATGGACAATATCAGGTAGAACAAATATATAAGGAGGTAAATAAGAAAGGATTTTCCGTGTGCAAATCCGGTTTTTGGAATTTAATAAGAAACCCTGTTTACTGCGGTAAAATTTTAACCTGCGGCTGGAAAGAATTAAATAAAACGTATGTGCCTGGGCAACACGAACCTATCATTTCTGAAACAATGTTTAATGATGTTCAGGACTTCTTAGATGGAAAGAAAAAGAATTATCGCACCAAAGTAGGCTCACTGGAAGTACTTCAATTAAGAGGCTTTATTAAATGTCCTAAATGTGGCAAACTTTTAACCGGAAGTGCATCACGGGGGCATGGTGGCCTTTACTACTATTATCACTGTTCATCATCCTGCGGTGCTCGTTTTAAATCGGAACAGGCAAATGAGCTCTTTGCCGGAGAATTGAAAAAATACATTCCCCGTCCTGGTATGTCAGAAGTATTCAAATTAGTAATCAATGAAGTTTATCTGGCAAAAACGAAGACTCAAAAAGACGAAATAAAGAATATAAAAACAGAATTAGAACAATTAAACAGCAGGCTTGCAAAAGCAAGGGAATTGTTATTATCTGGCGACCTTGATGGAGCAGATTACAAAGAAATCAAATCAGAAGCAGAGAGAAAAATAGCCTATTTAGACGGCAGGGTCTTAGATTTAAATAAAGGCACTACAAGTATCGCAGCCTTGCTGGACAAGGCTTTAAATGGCCTCACACGGCTAGATATACTATATGCAGAAGCCGATACAAAACGAAAAAGGGAAATAATAAGTTCGATGTACCCCGAAAAACTGACTTTTGACGGAATGAGTTATCGAACCTCCCGACTCAACGAGGCTGTCGAGCTAATATACAAGCTGGGAGAGGGTTTCAACGAAAATAAAAAAGGACAAACCAGTAAAAAAACCGATTTGTCCTTGCTGGTTGGGTTACTAGGATTCGAACCTAGACGGACAGAATCAAAATCTGTAGTGCTACCGTTACACTATAACCCAATCGTTTCTTTGCCTGCGCTCAGAATTAGGAGTGCAAAAATAAGGTTTCAACCCTTTTCAGCCAAAAGCTTTTTAGTGTATTTGTTTGAAAATATAAAAAAACAGCAATGTAATAAGCATATTGCTGAGTATGTTAACCATATCATTGGTGCACCAGCTTAAACCGGTTACTTTTTTTGCACCCGTTTCTGCATCATCGGTCAGGGTTCCATTTAAAGTTTTATATTTTATTTGCAACCAGCTCCCCAGTATGCTATCTGCCAGCATGCCAGTAAAACCTGCAACTAAAATGCAAACAATTACTGTAAGAGTAAAACTATAAAAATAACCGGTAGCAAAAGCCAGTAACATTGCACCTGCTAAGCCTGCCAAAGTTCCTGCTGCTGAAATACCACCCGATACACCCGGTTGTAATTTTTTAAAAGATAAAATATCAAACGTAGTGCCTTTTAAATAAAAACCTATTTCAGAGCTTGTACTATCGGCCATGCTGATACAAAAAGAAACGATAGCAGTAATTAAATAAATTTCTTCTTTAAGTATTCCATATAAAAGTATAAATATAATTCCGGTTATACCATTTGCAAAAACCTGCTTTGCATTACGGCCTTCTTTTTCTTTTTGCGGTTTGTTTAGTTTTGATAATAAGCTGCCGCTGATTAAAAAAATACCGGGAGCGATAAATGCCTTGTAACCGCCGGTGATAAAAAGTAATAAGGCCACCCAGCAGGCTGCTGTTGCTCCACTAAGCGTTAACCATTTTTTATATACTGCGAATGCAGATAAAATTGTGAATAATATTGCAGCTAATAAAACGGTTTGTATTTGTACTGCAGATAAATCTATAAGCAGTAAAGCCCATGCGGCAGTAAAAAGCGGTACAGTAAAATTATCGCTGCCACGGTAACTGAATAATTCTGTAATGGCGGGCAGCAAAGCCAGTGCGATACAAAGTAAAATACCTTGTAAAGAAAAATTATTAAAATAAAAAAGTGAAACAGCTAAAGCTGAAAGATAAAATGTAACAAAACCAACCCATGATTTATTTTCTGCAAGAAATATAATTTTTTGTTTGCCAAAATATTCACCAGATATTCCAGCCAATGCATCGCTGATGCCTAATATTAAAACAGCGTATACAATTATAAAATTGTTGAAGAAAGGGATAAATAATAATACTGCAAATGCTAAAGGAAAAAATGCAATGCCATAAGTTCTGTATTCGTTTACCTGCATCCAGCCATTGCGGATAACGCCAAGCAAAATAAAAAAGAACAACAAAAAAACTGAGGCCAGCAATAAACGGTTTTCAAAACGGTGTATGGCAAATGCACAGGCACAAATGGCCGTAAAGTGTAATAACTTTCTGCCAAAAAGTTTATTGAGAATTTTATTTTTTACAGCAAGTTCTATTCCCAATAATGCAAAACCAATTATTGCCATCGTTATTAACCCTGTAAATAAATCTTGCTTCGATAAATGCATTATATTGTATAATAATGCTGTAATTTAAGCAATGCTAAAAGAACTGGAAGATTATAATTGGTTTCCAAAAATATTACGCCGCTGGCAAACAGAATTTATTGGCAGTGTAGTTATATGGACTAATTTATATAAGCCGTTAGTACCAGTGCTGAATAAAATGATTACAGAGAATACAATTATTTCGTTACAGGATTGCTGCAGTGGCAGTGGCACTCCGGCAATGTATATTCATAAACAGTTGGCAGTACAATTGCCTGTGTTGTTAACTGATAAATATCCTGATGAAAGTTTTGAAAACAAACCGCCTGTTATTTATTCCATTCATTCGGTAGATGTTTTACAAATGCAACCTGTTGAAAATGTTTTATACACCATGTACAATGCTTTTCATCATTTTTCTGCGGAGCATCAACACTGTATTTTGCAAAAGATGGCTGCAAATAAAATCCCTTTTTTAATTGCCGAATTGTTGGAGCCTGGTTTTATTAATATCGTCAAAATATTTTTTACCGCCACACTGGGGCAAATTTTTACAGCACCATTAGTACAGCCATTCTCTTTATCAAGATTATTCTTTACTTATATCATTCCGGTTAATTTGTTTACCATAACTTACGACGGAATAATTTCGGTATTAAAATCAAAAACGGTAAAGCAATATAAAATGATGGTTGAAAGTATTTCAACCCAAAATTATACAATCACAGTTAGTAAGATCAATAACATAAAAGGTAATGTTATTTACATTAAAGGGGAGCCAAAAAATAAATGAAAGCATTAAAAATACTCTGGCAGTTTAGCCGGCCACATACTATCATTGGTTCTATATGCAGCATTACGGCATTGTATATTATCGCAAATAATGGAAACGATTTGTTGCACTATTGCTGGTTATATGTGCATACTTTAATTGCTGCCCTTGCCTGCAATGTTTTTATTGTGGGCATTAATCAAATTGCAGATGTGGAGATGGACAAAATAAATAAACCTTATTTACCATTGGCAGCCGGAACATTAACCCGTAAAAATGCGCTGGCTATTGTTTATACCGCATTGGTAATTGCGCTGGTATTTGCATTTATTGCTTCGCTATTTTATTTCGTACTTATCATTATTATACTTTTAATTGGCATTGCGTATTCATTACCGCCGTTGTATTTAAAACAGCATCATTTGCCTGCGGCAATTGCTATTACTTTGGTAAGAGGATTGCTGGTTAATGTCGGCATCTTCCTTCATTTTCAAAAAACAATAAACGGCAATTATAATTTGCCCGGTTATATCTGGTGCCTGGCATTTTTTATCATGGCCTTCAGTATTGCCATTGCCTGGTTTAAAGATTTGCCCGATACAGAAGGCGATGAAAAATTTCATGTAAAAACATTAGCCGTTCTATACTCTAAAAAAAATGCGCTGACTGGCGGAACATTAATGGTTGGTGCTGCTTATATTTTAGTATTACTATGGAGTTTTTTTTATGCAGAAAAAAATGTTTGGTATTTGATTATTACCCACGGATTATTATTTATATTTTTCTTACTCAATTATTTTTCAGTAAAACTGGAAGATAAAAATTCGGTGAAGAAATTTTACCTGCGGTTTTGGGTGTTCTTTTTTGCGGAGTATATTTTGTTTGCGGTGTGGGTGATGTTGTGAGGAAAAATTAATCTTCCCATAACGGTTTACGGCTGGTATGGAAAACCCTGTACACAATTATTCTTTCAATTTCTAAGGCTGCCTCATAATGAATCAAATAAGGAAAATCTGGAACTAAAGAGCATCGAACGTTTTCATATCTGATCGGGGAAATCCCTGGCGTTACAGAAATTAAATTAATACGTTTATCAAATGACTTAATGAATCTTTCACCCAACCCTTCTGACTTACTTGCATACCAATCATAAATTTCCATCAAATCATTTTGAGCATCGGGCATGAAAACAATGGGAAATGCCATTTTACAAATTATCGGTTACGGACATTTTGCTTAACGGTTTCCCAATCTATAAGCAAAGAAGGATTTTCTTTTGCTTTCTTTTTCGCCTCTAAAACTTTATCTATCTGCCATTGGGGAATGGAAATATTTTCTTCATTAATAAATTCAACAGCATCCATTTTTTGCAAATCTTCAATCACATCTGCAGCGTATTCTTTTTTAATCCGTATAAAATAAGTATCACCCATAATAATTTATTTTAGGTCTTTATAAAGTTAAACAAATTAATTTAATTAAATAAGAATTTTGCCTGCGTTTTTGGGTGTTCTTTTTTGCAGAGTATATTTTGTTTGCTGTGTGGGTGATGTTGTAAAAAATCTCTAGGCTTTTACTTCCATTTTCTAAATTTATCTACCATATTCTCTTTTATTTTTGGATTAGATTCGAAATAAGCTATCATTTCTTCAAAAACAATTTCCTTAACTTCATTGCGTAGTTTTGGCATTCTTAATTTCCTTTTAGTACTACCGTAAAATATCAGGTCTTCACCTTTTATAGCAGCGATTAAATTCAGGTCTTCGAGTACAAGTTTTTTTGAAATAGCTACTTCAAAATTTTCCTTTTGAGCCGTATATTTTAGAGCTTTTATCAATCCGGCAATAATTCCATCAGGTAAAGAGCCTCCCAAATAAGTTTCAATATTTCCTGCATAAGATTTTACTACTGCATTATCGGTATACAGGTAGGCATAACAAATTCCTATCTGGTAGAAAAACTTATCTGTTTGTTTTTCTATATCAACTCTTAACAACGGCTTTCCATATAATTGTTTTGAAACGATGAAGTCAAGTTGTTTGAAAATGCCCGTAGGATAACAAAAAATATTTCTTTGTAACTCCTCAGTTATTCTGTCAATACTGATTATTTTAAGAGAAGGATTGAGAAAAGCAAACTGTCTTAAAAAAATATTTGTCTGTTCGTAAGAAAAGCTGAATTCTGTGAAGGTTTCCGTATCAAGTGTATAATCTATAATGATATTACTTTTTTCAGGTACAGTTGCCGGCTTAGTAATTTTGTTATTGCCATTTTTGCCGTGCAAAATCACTGAGATAGGCAGGTCGGTGGAAATTGATATATTTGAATTGAGGGTAATAAATACAGCAAGTCCTAGGCTATCTTTCGAATTTAGATGTTCAATTCTGAAAAATAATTTTGCCGTATCAATATTAATGACCTTTAATTCAAACCTGTTTAAGGGAAGAAACTCAATTTCAAAAATGGGATCTTTGTAACAATCTTTTAATAACTCTTCGAAAAATAGTTCCAGCATATGGTTGAAACCTGCAACGTTTAATGGGCCAACGTACATTCCTGGTCGTTTTCGAATATGTTCGCTCATTTTAATTTCTTCAATTCCCTCTTCTATCATAATTAAGTTCAATTAGTGCGAAATAGTATATGTTTAGATTGTAAAATAGAAAAGTAGTTAGTTTATATTTTAGGTTACCCCTCATCCTCCTTCTCCTTCAAACCCTTTATCAAATCCAAAGCCTCCGCCACCACATCACACATTATAGTAATTAAACAACCGGGCTTTGCATTATCATAAGCAAACATAATAGCTTCCTTTTCATTGTAAATAATATTTACCGGTATGTCTTTTGTTTTGGTTTCATTAATACCTTCCACTAAAAGATTTACAATTTCTTCAGCCGTACGGCCACGTAAATGTTTATCTTGGCGTATAATAATTTCATCAAAAGAACGACCCGAAATTCTGCCCAGTTCTTTAATGTCTTCATCACGCCTGTCGCCGGTACCGCTAATGATGCCCACTTTAGGTTCGCCATCCATCTTGCTGATAAAATCGCAAAGCAACTCCAGCCCGGCAGGGTTATGTGCAAAGTCAACCAAAAATTTAAATTGTTTAAAATGGAACATGTTTAACCTGCCCGGCGTTTGTGTTGGCGAAGGCACAAAGGTTTGCAGGGCCAGTTTAATATCGTCAATAGAAATATTACGCCAGAAATAAGTTGACAATACTGCAGGCAAACAGTTCATAATATTATGGGTGGCTTTGCCGCCATAAGTCACCGGCACTTCGGCCACTTTTACCACACGAATTTTCCAGGTGCCTTTCATTACGGTGATGTATCCGTTCTCGTACACTGCCGCATAGCCGCCTTTTTTGCAATGCTCAACAATGCGTTTATTATTTTCATCCATACTGAACAAAGCAATGTTACAATCCAGTCCGCTTTTCATCGCATACACCAAATCATCATCGGCATTTAAAATAGCATAGCCATGTTTAAAAACTGTTTCGGGCACTACAGCTTTTACCTTTGCCATTTGCTCCATCGAATCAATACCACCCAATCCAATATGATCGGCACTGATATTAGTAACCACCGCCACATCGCAATTTTGAAAAGCTAATCCGCTTTTTAAAATACCGCCTCTTGCACATTCCAGCACTGCAAAATCTACAGTAGGGTCTTTCAAAACAAAAGTAGAAGATACCGGCCCGGTACAATCTCCCTTCATCATCATTTGGTTTTGAATGTACACACCATCGCTGGTGGTGTAACCCACTTTATAGCCAGCCGTTTTTGCAATGTGAGCTGTTAATCTTGTTGTAGTAGTTTTACCATTGGTACCTGTAATAGCAATGATAGGAATATTGCCTGCACTGCCTTTAGGGAAAAGCATATCCACCACAGGTTCGGCCACATTACGGGCCAAACCAACAGAAGGTTCAATATGCATACGGAAGCCCGGCGCCGCATTTACTTCTAAAATGCAACCGCCATTTTCTGTTACGGGTGTACGCAAATCAGTTGCCATAATATCTATACCGCAAATATCCAGGCCAATAATTTTTGCAATGCGTTCGCACATAAAAACATTTGCAGGGTGTACTTCATCAGTTACATCCGTGCTGGTGCCGCCGGTACTTAAATTTGCTGTAGGCTTTAATAATACCAGTTCATCTTTTGCAGGAACAGTTTCTAAACTGTAATTTTTTTCGTCCAGCATTTTTTGCGTAAACTGGTCAATGGTAATTTGCGTTAAAACTTTTTCGTGCCCGTATCCACGGCGTGGGTCTTTATTAGTTTCGTCAATTAAATACTGAATAGTATTTTTTCCATCACCCACAACCGAAGCTGGTGTTCGCAATGCTGCACAAATAAATTTATAGTTGATCACTAAAATCCTGAAATCAAAACCGGTAATATATTTTTCAACTATCACACTGCGGCCATAAACTTTTGCCGCTTCAAAAGCCCTGAGTGCCATTTCCCAATCGGTAATATTGGTGGTATTGCCTTTACCATGGTTACCATCAATAGGTTTTATCACACACGGATAACCAATGCTGTCAATCGCATCCTGTAATCCCAATTCTGTTCTTACCACATCACCTTTTGGTACAGGGATTTCAGCAGCGCCTAATAAATTTTTTGTTTCTTCTTTATCACAGGCAATATCAACAGCAATATTTCCGGTGGTGCTGGCAATGGTTGCCCGTATTCTTTTTTGATGCACACCGTAACCCAATTGCACCAAACTATGTTTGTTCAACCGTATAAACGGGATGCCTCTTTTCGCCGCTTCATCTACAATACAACCAGTGCTGGGCCCAAGTCTTGTATCTTCCCTAATTTCTCTCAGGCTCATAATATCCTCACTTAAATCGTACACCACATCATCAATTAATGCCTGTGTAACTTTTACTGCAGCCTTTGCTGCATACACGCCGGCATCTTCTTCCATATAACTAAAGCATACATAATATTCGCCTTCTTTGCCCGTGCCCCTTGTGCGGCCAAAACCAGTATCCATGCCGGCAAGTGTTTGCATTTCCAAAGCAATATGTTCAATTACGTGGCCCATCCAGGTGCCTTCATCCACTCTTTCAAAAAA
>JANMVB010000268.1:0-2885 GCA_031392305.1 Ferruginibacter sp. | reverse complement strand
TTTAAATTCAACTGAAAAAGTGCTTTCGTTTGTAAAGGATTTTGAAACAGGCACCAGGGGCTTTGTAATTACAAAAGACTCAACATTTTTACAACCTTTCTACCGGGCTAAAGATAATATTGCAGCAGAGATAGAAAATTTGAAAAACCTAACGAAAGATAATCCATTACAGCAATTAAAAATTGATAGCCTAAACCATTTAGCGGTGAAGCGGCTGCAATTAAGTACAATGGTTACTCAGATAAAATTTGATGATACCGAAAGAGAAAAAAAACTTGTATTCCTTTTAGAGAAAGGAAAAGTAGCAATGGATAAAATTAGGGAATTAACTTCCGTTATAAAAGAGGAAGAAAACAACTTGTTGGTATTAGGGGAAAAGAATATTGAGAATGATTATAAAGAATTTAAAACCGTTTTATACTCTTTATCAGTTGCCTTGTTTTTTCTTCTATTGATGGCCTATTTAATTATAAGGTATAACGCTTATGTCATAAATAAAGATAGCAAGGCGTTATTTAATTTAAATTCCCGTATAAAATTTATTAGCAAAGAGTTTGAGGAAATAATTGAAGGCATTAGTGATCCATTCTTTGCTTTAAATAAACAATTTGAATTTATTTATTTGAATACTGCAGCAAAAAACAAAATGGGTTTTGATAAAGGCCTGTTAAATGGTAAAAACATTTTCCAGGAGTTTTCAAAGTATAGTGAAACCATTATCGGGCAAAGCATTTCCCTCGTGATGCAAACGCAGCAGCCAAAATCATTTGAGGCTTATGATGAATTGTTTGATTACTGGCAGGATGTTACGATTTATCCTATTGCTGAAGGAGTAACTGTTTTTATAAAAGATGCTACAGAGCGGAAAACAAATGAATTGGAATTGATAAAAACCAAGCAGTTTTTGGAAGAAACAAATGAGGTAGCAATGGTTGGCGGCTGGGAGGTTGACCTGGCGAAAGGAACAGTGTATTGGACTTCGGTAACTAAATTAATTCATGAAGCACCGCCGGATTTTGTACCGGATTTAAAAACAGGGATTAATTTTTATAAGCAGGGTGAAAGCAGGGATACAATTATTGAGCTAATAAATAAAGCAATAGAAGAAGGGGCCGGGTTTGATGTTCAGTTGCAAATTATCACTTTAACCGGCAGGGAAAAATGGATAAGGTCTAAAGGAAAGTCTGTATTCGAAAATAACCAATGTGTGCGTTTGTATGGTACTTTCCAGGATATTGATGAGCAGAAAAAACTGGATTTTAAATTAGCACAAAGTGAAAAACAATTCCGTACTGCCTTCGAAAATTCAGCCGTAGGGATGGCGTTGGTTACCCAAGCGGGGAGCTTTAAACAGGTAAATAATAGCTTATGTAATATTGTTGGATATAAGTATAGCGATCTTTTACAATTAACTTTTCAGGAGTTGACCCATCCGGAAGATCTTGAAGCTGATCTTAAATTATTGAAGGAATTGATTCAGGAAGAGAGACAAAGTTATCAACTTGAAAAAAGATATATACACAATGATGGGCATACCATTTGGGCTTTATTATCTGTTTCTGTGGTGAGGGACCAGGAAGGGAATATTGTTCATTTCATTTCTCAAATACAGGATATAACTGAGAAAAAACTTGCTGAAAAAAACCTTAAAGAAGAGCGCCTATTACTCAGAACAGTGATAGATAATCTTCCAATAAATGTGTACGTTAAAGACTTACAATCGAGAAAAACCCTGGTAAATAAAAAGGAGTTGGAATACATGGGTGCAAAAAGTGAGGAAGAAATTTTAGGAAAAAATGACAATGAATTGTACCCGGATGATAGCGCAATTATTTCAATTGAAGAGGACCAGGAAGTTTTTAGAAGCGGTAAATCAATAATTGATAAAGAAACAGTAAGCTTTAAAAAGGATGGAACTGAAACCTGGTTTTTATCATCAAAAATCCCTTTTAAAAATGATCAAAATGAAATAACAGGGTTATTGGGAATTAGCTATGACATTACTGCAAGAAATCAAATAAAAATTTCATTACAGGCAAGTGAACAAAAATTGAGCGCTTTGTTTGATTTATCGCCGGTTGGATTTGCATTGAGTGAGTTTAAATCAGGAAAATTTCTTGAGGTCAATAATTCCTTTGCCAAAAGGTTGGGATATACTACCGAAGAAATAAAAGACCTTGACCGGCTGAAGGTTAAACCAACTAAATATTGGGATATAGAAATTGCTATTATGCAATCATTAAATGATACCAAAAGAAATTTTGGCCCCATTGAGATGGAGCATATCCGCAAGGATGGGAGCACCTACCCCATGTTGATTAGCGGGCTTAAGATAAATAATAATAAAGGCAGGGAATTAATTTGGACTGTTGTGCAGGATATTACTGATATAAAAGAAAAGGAGCAGGAGTTGCAGCGGTTAAATATATCAGTTGAAGAAACAAATAAAGAGTTGGCCGGTAAAAATGAAGAGTTGGAACAGTTTGCCTATGTAGCTTCGCATGATTTGCAGGAACCACTGAGAACAATTACAGGATTTATTAGTAAGCTTGAAAAAAAATATTACACGCTATTGGATGATGATGGTAAAAAATATATCCACTTTGCAGTTGACGGTGCCGCTCGTATGCGACAACTGATTAATGATATACTTGATTACTCCCGGTTATCAAATACCAATACTGCTAAACATATTGATATTGATTTGAATGAATTGGTTAAAACAATTATTGGCTCCCTTTTATTAAACCGGGAAGGCCCGATGGCTGAAATAGAATTTGGGCCCCTGCCAGTTATTAAAGCAGATAAAACTACTAAGCTACAACTTTTTTCAAATTTAATTTCCAATGCGTTAAAGTATCAGGAGCCTGGTAATAACCCGATCG
>JANMVB010000259.1:0-8020 GCA_031392305.1 Ferruginibacter sp. | reverse complement strand
TGAATTTAATATCATGGTATAAAAATAGCCATCAGCAACATGGTGCCAAAAAAAATACTTCCACATTTAAATGACTATGTCAAAAAAATGCAGAAGTAAATGTTGTAAAATCACCTACGTGATTTTTGGGGATCAAATTTGAGGTGTTACCCTCGCCAGAAATTAGTTGTTCCTGGTTTCAGTGTGTTGGTCTTTTCTGTCTTTCAACAGTTGTAGGATACTTGGACATTGGTTAATCCAGGTTTGGTTTTTTGGTTTTTTTCTAAAGGATATTGAACTATTGGTTTTCAATGGGTATTCCGATTTACAGTTCTTAAATACAATCTGTAATAAAGTTTTAAAAAAGAAGTTGACTGATATTGGATTTTGGTTGTTGCCTTTCGGCAATAGTTGAATTTGAAACTATTAACTATTTGGTTTATCAGGATTTTTGGATAAGATTGATACGTTTGCTATCAATCAACTTCTACCACAAAGATGCAACTGTTACACCTCTTGCACAAGAGCAGAACTGCTCTTTTTTCAGCATGCAGTAATTACCGAAGTATTGGTACAATTGCAGTAAAGCAACAAGTATCTGTACGTGCAAACCATGCGTAGTTATACGTTTTAATAGGCAAAATCATTCAATTTCACATCCATTAATAAGCCGTAAATCTTATATTTTTTTCACAAGCATTTTATCAATGGGCATCATCGTTGTGTCACTCCCTTGTACGTTATACCATTGGGGATCTTTACCAACGTGATTAAAGAAACAAAATTTGATCCGCTGTAAAATTTTAGCCATTCTATCCTATGAGGTTTAAATAATGCTTTACTTTTCTGAGACAAGGAATATAATAAGCGTTATGAAATGCAGAACTTCTTACACTTATAAACTAAAGAGGAATTTGCAAATTGAAAGCGCTGCCATATATTCAAAAGTACAAGAGGGCGATGCAACGATGCTTATTCAGGGCTCAATTGCCTGGACAAAAAATATAAAAAGTATTGAGTTTAGTTTGCGATTAGTCAGGAGTTCTTAAATTACAAATTCAACTTTGCGACTTAGCTTCTTTTTTCTTTGCGGAAATTTTTCTTAAGTGAGAGAAGGGTATAAAAAGAAAAACTTCCACAACTATTAGTTTTTCATAGTTTGTGGAAGTAGCATTTTGGGATCAATTGATTTCTCAGGATTGGATTTAAAGCGGGGTTTTACTCCCACCTCGAAACATTAACTAAACAAAATTTTTGATCCGGGTTTCAGTTGTTGGTTTTTGAGTTATCCTCGCTTGTAACAGCATAAACTCAGGACATTGGTTTTTTTGGTTTTTTTGATCATCATCGCTTTTTAAGGCATAGACCAGGATTGGATTTTCAGTTTTCAAACGGGTGTTAGATCTTCGAATATTTTTTTTAAATCAAATCAGAAAAAATAGAAGTTGACTGATATTGGATTGATGGCTTTTCAGCGATTTGTTGGATTTAAATTTTTTGGCTTTTATCAGGATTTTTGGATATGATTGATATTTAATCTCTATCAATCAACTTCTACCACAAAGATGCACAACTATTACCAGCCACGCAAGAGCATTACTGCCCTTTTTTACCACTACAGTAATTACTAATTGAAGCGTATTAGCACCTTACCAAATCATGGATTGGTACTAAATAAAATGTCGTATTTGTACGCTATGCCAACGTTTCTAAATTCAAAAAATAAAAATGCTGCATTGTTTAAATGCAGCACCGGCCAATATATCAGCCCAAAAATCAGCGCTTCGTATTATTTCGAAAGACTTTGAATAATATCATATTTAGTAACCACATGAAAGGCGCCTGTTTCATCTTTACTTAAAACGGCACCATTTTCTTTGGTTATAAAAACGCTTAATCTTTCTACAGGTGTATCAAATGCTACTTCAGGATAAGGCATTTCAATTACAGATTCTACAGATTGTTTGGTTACGCCTGCATCACTCAAAATTTTATTGAATAAACCACCCGCCGATATGGCGCCAATATTTTTACCCTCCTTCATCACAGGGATATTTTCTATATCGTATTTTTTCATTAGGTCGATGGCCTCTGCAACAGTTTGGCTGGTTGTAAGTGTAATGAGCCTTTGGGCAGCCCTTGCATTTATAAGGTCTTTAAAAGTTTTCATTTCAAGGAAACCCCTTTCCAGCATCCACTGGTCATTATACACTTTACCTACATACCGGCTGCCATGGTCGTGAAAAATACATACAACCACATCATCTTTTGTAAGTGATTCTTTTAATTGCAGCAATCCCTGCAGGCAGCTACCTGCGCTATATCCAATAAACATGCCTTCTTCTTTTGCAATGCGCCTTGCCATTAGGGCCCCGTCTTTATCCGTAACTTTTGTAAATGCATCAATCACACTCATATCATAATTGGCAGGTACAAAATCTTCTCCAAAGCCTTCGCTGATATAAGGATATACTTCTTTCTGATCGAGCTCACCGGTTTCAAAATATTTTTTCAACAGGGAACCATAGCTATCAATTGCCCAAATCTTAATGTTTGGATTTTTTTCTTTGAGGTACTGGCCGGTACCTACAATTGTACCACCTGTACCGGTGGCTACCACCAGGTGAGTTATTTTGCCTTCGGTTTGTTGCCATAATTCAGGGCCTGTTTGCTCGTAATGTGCCTGGCGGTTGGCCAGGTTATCATACTGGTTTACATACCAGCTATTAGGCACTTCGCTTGCCAGCCTTTTGCTAACAGAATAATAACTTCTGGGGTCTTCAGGCTCTACATTGGTTGGGCACACAATTACCTCCGCTCCTACTGCTTTTAAAATATCTGCCTTTTCTTTTGATTGTTTTTCGGTAGTGGTAAAAATACAGCGGTACCCTTTTACACATGCAGCAAGGGCAAGGCCCATACCGGTATTACCGCTGGTGCCTTCTATGATGGTGCCGCCGGGTTTTATCTTTCCTTCAGCCTCTGCTACTTCCAGCATTTTTAAAGCCATGCGGTCTTTAATGCTATTACCGGGATTAAAATACTCCACTTTTGCCAGTACAGTGCATGGCAGGTCTTTTGTTATTTTATTTAACTTAATCAGCGGCGTATTGCCAATGGTTTCTAAAATATTATTGAGCCACATTTTATTTAAATTTTGGCGAAGTTAACAAATCCATTTTCCTTTTATACTCAATCTATGATTCTTATTTACAGGATTAATAAAGCAGCTTTAATTACTTTGAGCAAAGTAAATGTGACAGAAAAAATGCCACATATAGTGTTGGTAAAAGCCAAATTGAAATATACCTGCTTTATGGATGCCGGATAGAAGTGGAAAGCACGGTGAGGCTTTGTGCGTTGGGCTTGTGCCGGACTTGCAACGGATAGCCGGTACCGAAGCTGCCTGTGGATTTGAAGCTGATAGCCCCTTAAATTTTGACTACCCTGCGTACTTTTATTGAAGCATCGTTACAACACTTCTAATGCTTTTTGAATGGCATCGTCCTGCGTATTGAGCATTTCATAAAAGCCTTCGTTGCGCCAGCGTTGCCGGGCAATAGACGATTTGATACGGGTGATGAGGTTGGCCTTTTCTTTGGCATTAACGTTGCTTAACACAATGCTGTCTTTTGCGGCTTGCAGGGTAAATTGCTGCCAATCCTGCTCGGTAAAAGAGAATGTTTTTATATAATCTGCAGGGGTTTTAAATGCGTTTAGAGATGCCTGGTTTTTTAAATAATACAGGTATGCATAATTACCGATGGTGCCTTTTGAATAAATCCTTGCGGCGGAAGAGCTATAAAAAGCTGTATCCAGGGGTATAAAAAAATCAGGCGTGATGCCGCCACCACCATACACTTTTTTACCATTTTTGGTGGTGTAAACTTTTGATGTATCGTTTTTTACAGAATCGGCGCTGCTGGTTTCGCCATCGTGAAAGCGATTCCCTATTTCATCGTAATAAGCTTTTTGGCCGTTGGTATAAGAACGCTGAATGCTTCTGCCGATGGGAGTGTAATACCTTGCAATGGTAAGCCTGAGTGCGCTGCCATCGCTGAGATCGTATTGCTCCTGCACCAGCCCTTTGCCAAAACTGCGCCTGCCGATTATGGTAGCCCGGTCCCAATCCTGCAGGGCACCCATCAACACTTCACTGGCACTGGCACTGCCTTCATCAGCCAGCACTACCAGCCCGCCTTTTTCAAAAAGTCCTTCACGCTGGCAACGGTATTCCCGTTTAGGAAAATGCTTCCCTTCGGTGTAGGTAATTAATTTATCGCCTGCTAAAAATTCATCTGCAATGGCAGTGGCTTCTTCCAATACCCCGCCGCCATTGCCCCGCAGGTCAAGAATTAATTTGTTCAATCCCTGCTTTTGAAGTGCTTCCAGGGATTGCATAAACTCCCGGTATGTTACCTGCGAAAATTTATTGAGGCGGATATAACCAGTACTGTCTTTTATGATATAACTGGCATCAACACTACTTACAGGTATTATACCACGGGTGATGGTGATGGGCAGCAGGCCACCGTTCCTAAAAATATTCACTGTTACTTTTGTGCCGATATCGCCACGCAATAATTTCCTGATTTTATCTGTACTTATTTTTTTTCCTGCAATTACACTATCATCTACAGACACTACTTTATCACCTATTTTAATACCGGCCACAAAGCTGGGGCCATTGGGCAATACGTTCAGTACATGCAATGTATCATCGAAAATATTAAATTCTATACCGATGCCAAAAAACTTACCGGCAATGTCTTCATTTACACTTTGCAAATCATCTGCAGGGATAAAAACTGAATGCGGATCAAGCTTATTTAAAATTGAGATAATGGCAGAATCGCTGAGGGCATTTAATTTTACTTCATCTACATACTTACTGTTGATGAGGTTGAGCACCTCCTGCAAAGGGCGTGATTTTTCAAGTGAGAAAAAATTTTTGCCCGGCTGCGTATCCCTTAAACGATAACCAATTAACATACCTGCAACCACAGCAATACTAAAAAGAAGGGGGAGCCAGACCTGGATTTTTTTGTTCATACTATTACTTAAAGCACGAAAATAATTGAAAATATTATGAATGAAGGGGTTGTATTTTTTAATTATCTTGGGCTTTCTATAAACCAACATTCAACTAATAACCATGTCGATTAAATTAATAGCAGATAGCGGCTCTACCAAAGCAGAGTGGTGTTTGCTGGATGGAAATAAAAAAAAGAAATTATTTACACAGGGTATCAGCCCCTACTTTTTGGATACTGCACAAATACAAGAGATAGTTGGCGCCGGTGTAAAAAGCAAATTGAAAGATATAGAACCGGATGAAATATTTTATTACGGCACAGGTTGCAGTAACCCCAACAATGTAAAAACAGTAAAAGTTGCTTTGCAAAAAGTATTTCCCAAAGCGGCTATTAAAGTTGACCATGATTTGATGGGGGCAGCTAAAGCACTTTGTGGCAACGAGAAAGGGGTGGCTTGCATTTTGGGTACCGGCTCAAACTCCTGTTATTATAATGGGAAAAAAATAGTAAAGAATAGTCCGGGCCTGGGGTACATTTTAGGTGATGAAGGCAGTGGTGCCTACCTGGGCAAAAAGGTGGTGCAATACTTTCTTTATAATACATACGACCCCGACCTTATGGACCGCTTTAATGCAAAATACAATACCAATGCAGTGGAGATATTGGAAGCTGTGTATAAGCAACCCTTACCTAACCGCTACCTTGCAGGCTTTGTTACTTTTTTGGTAGAGAACCGTGGGCACTATATGATTGAAAATATTATTGAAGACGGGTTCAACGATTTTTTCTTTAACCATGTTTACAAATACCGGGAAAGCTGGACAATGCCTGTAAACTTTATTGGCAGCGTGGCTTTTGGATTTAAAGATGTACTGAAAGAAATGTGCAATGCCTACGAATTACAATTGGGCAAAGTGTTGAAGAACCCGATGGAGGGGTTGGTGAAATATCATACAGATTAAAGCAGAGTTTTTACGACGTAGAAACAAGGGTATTAATGCATAATATAAGGCAGTAACAGAATTGCTTTTTCCGATGAATTTATATTTGAGTTAATTGAAGAAGAAATAGTAGTATCACATTTTGTGATAGCACACAAAAATTCTTAGGCTGCTCCCCCCTTTTGGCTTCGCAGAAAGAGGCTTAGCAATACTATAGGGTTTTGAAGAAACCAAAGAAATACCCACAAAAACCCCTAAATTATCAAACTGTAAATTCTGCAAACCGTTCATAAACATTTCTTGGAAAACCCGCCCTGATTAGCTAATTTACACAAGCATTAAAAAATCTAAATTCTACTTATATGAAATGTAAACTTTTACTTTCCGCCACTTTTATTGCTGCATCTTTTTTTTCTGCTGCACAGGATGCTTCCAGAACTTATGCCATTACAGGCAAGGCAAACAATAACTTTTTTTGGGCCGATATAAAACAGGTTGACATTGCCACCGGTAAAATAAATAAAACGCTTTTTGAAGCACAAAAAACGGTGTTTAAAAATACTAACCTCGATAAATCCCCTGTAGCTGCAAGGTCAACAGACCTTAACCCTACCGGCTTTGGTGTAGCAGCCTGTGCGCTGGATACACGGCATAACCGCCTCTATTTTGCTACAATGCATTATTCAGATATCCGTTATCTCGACCTCGGTAGAGCTGAAGCAAATTTTACAACTGTAAAAAGAAATGTGATTGCTTCAAACAAAAATGCCGGCACCCAATCTGAAGAAAATCATATAACCCGTATGGTAATTGCTGCAGACGGTTATGGCTATGCCGTTACCAACGATGCCAATCATTTAATCCGTTTTAGCACGGGTAATAACCCACAGGTAGAAGACCTGGGCAACCTTGTTGATGCCGAAACCAATAAAGGAATTTCCATACATAATAAATGCACGAGCTGGGGCGGCGATATTGTTGCCGATGCATTTGGAAAGCTGGTAATTATTTCTGCCAACCACAATGTATTTTCTATCGATACCAAAAGCAGGATTGCAACACATACCGGCAGCATCACCGGCCTGCCCGGAAACTTTACCACCAACGGTGCAGCGGTTGACAATGATGGCTACCTGGTAGTAAGCAGCGCCAACGTTTTTGAAGGATTATACAAAGTAAATATGAAGGACCTTTCTGCGGCAAAAGTGCCGAGCACAGAAGCACCATTTAATGCCAGCGACCTTGCCAATGGTAATTTTCTTTCGCAGAAAGAAGCCAACGATTTAATGCGGTTTCAATATATAAAATCACCCGTGGTAAATGCCGATGCAAAAGTATATCCCAACCCTTTATCCGGTTCTCAATTTAATGTACTGTTTGATGGGCAGCCTGCGGGCAAATACACCATTATTTTAACTGACCTTGCAGGCAAGGCTTTACAATCGAGGGTAGTATCCGTTTCTAAATCAGGCCAGGTAGAAGGTGTGCGTATTACAGGTAAAACCGCCAAAGGCATGTACCTGGTAAAGGTGTTGAACGAAGACAAACAACTTGCTTTTTCAGAAAAAATTGTAGTTCAGTAAACCGGGAATATTTTCCCCTATAAAAAGCGGCTGCACTTTGTGTGGCCCTTTTTATTTATGCATGGTTTGTTGTTATAAATAAAATTCTTTTTTTTGACCAGGCATTTGTTTTTCAATTAAACTTCATAGGCGTCGCACTCTTGTACATTGTATCAATGGGCAGCTTTACCTGCGTTATAAAAAATACACGCCAGATTTTAATTCATCATTTCAATAGCAATTATTTAATAATTATTTGCTACATATCTGGCAGGAAAAGTTACCCATAGGAATGCGGTAAAAGGGAGTGACACAACGATGTTTAATTGAAAAACAAATGTCTGAACACAAATTATAAAACCACCGGAATAATTGTGTTTGTTAATGATTGTAAACTTTATTATTTCAATATAAATCTATGACACGGATGTTTTAATTTTGCAAAAATGATGGCGAAATTATATGTATTAAACCATCAACTATCAACCATCAACCACATCAA
>JANMVB010000246.1:0-9566 GCA_031392305.1 Ferruginibacter sp. | reverse complement strand
CCTGAAATTATTTTCATAATTCACCAGCCCATATTGCGCCTGGCCAGGGCCGGTTATCAGCCATGCAAATGCATCTATTGCCTGCTGGTTTTCCTTTTGCTGTAAATGCGCCCTGCCCAGCAACGCATACGCAGCGCCTTTTGTGGCCCTGCCTAATTCATCACCGGTATAAGATGGTGGCAAAACAGCAGCAGCTTCGGTAAGGTCTTTTTCTATCTGTGCCCATACCTGCTCGGGCACCACCTGCGATGGTTTGTCTGCAGGTTTACTTGGCGTTAATATCAACGGGATATTGCCCCAGATAGTTACCAGATTATAATAATACAATGCCCTTATAAATTTAGCTTCGGCCACATACCTGTTTTTTAATGCATCATCCATTACAATGGCAGGTACGTTTGTTATTACCTGGTTGGCCCTGTAAATACCACGCCAGTGGTGCCACCAGGTATCGTAGTTTACTTCAAAACTATATTGCGTAATGTTCAAGGCACCTACGCTGCGTAGTTCGTTCCAGCCGCTGGTAGAGTAGCCATCATCGGAACGTACATCCATGTAAAAAGGCGTCCAGCGGGAGAAGGGTGCGCCATTACGGTAGAAGTTTCCATACACGGCATTTATGCCCAGCAATGCATCGTTGGATGTTTGCCAGAAGTTAGATTCATCCGGCACATTGGGGTTGGGTATATCAAGTTCCATTGATTTTTTACAGGAGGCCGCTGTTAAGAACAACAGCCCTGCAAAAATTATCTGAATAAATTTTTTCATTGTAAGAGAATTGAAATGGTTGAAAAATTAAAAGCCAAAATTGATGCCTGCTGAAAGGATACGCAATGCAGGGTATTGGCCATTGTCTAAGCCACGTTCAAAAATATTTACGCCTGTAATGTCGGGGTCAAGCCCGGTGTAATTGGTAATGGTAAGCAGGTTTTGGCCGCTGACAAATATCCTGGTGTTGGTAAACCCAGCCCTGCTTAAAGCGCCTTTTGGCAAATTGTATCCTACCTCAACATTGCGCAGGCGCAGGTACGATCCGTTTTCGAGCCAGCGGTCTGTTTGGGGCAATACATTAAACTGTATGCCCTGGTCCGGCGCACCAATGGCAGCCCTTGGCATATCAGTATTGGTATTCTGCGCTGTCCATGGATTAGCACCTTTACGGAAGTTGGTGTTTTGGTCCATCCTGTCAACCTGGTAACGGGGACGGTTATACAATTTGTTGCCCACCACTGCATACCACTGCATGTTGAACGAAAAATTCTTGTAAGCAGCATTAAAAATTACACCTGTTTCAAAGTCGGCCCAGGGTGTGCCTGCATATACCCTGTCTTTATCGGTATTTAACACACCGTCGCCATCACTGTCTAAATATTTTACATCACCGGGTTTTGCCCAGGGCTGAATTTTACCACCCGTCTTATTTACATAGCCATCAATTTCAGCCTGGCTTTGAAAGAGGCCACCAGTTTTCAACACATACCATTCACCTATGGAGCGGCCAAGTTGTGTACGGGCATCACCCACCTGTGTAAATTTTGTAGTGGTATCGCCAAAGCTGGTTACTTTATTTTTAATGGTGGTAAAATTTACAGTTACATCCCATTTAAAATCGCCTGTGTTTTTTCCTTTATAATTAGCCGATAATTCAAAGCCGGTATTTTTTAAAGAAGCCGCATTTACCGGTGGGTTGCCACCTGCATTACCAGTGGTAAGATTGATGGGCAGGTCAACCAGTACATCGTTTGTTTTGGCAATAAAGTATTCGGCAGTAAAGCTAAGCCGGTTGTTAAACATCACTGCATCTAAACCAATATTGGTGGTCTTCTTTGTTTCCCAACGCAGGTCGGCATTGGCAAGCTGCGTATTAATGGCACCCAGTTGTTCAATTTCATTTGCACCAAAAACCGCACGGGGAAAAGGATTGATGGATCCGAAATATTGCCATGGCCTTAAAAATTCGCTGTTGCCCAGTGAGCCGTAAGATGCCCTCAGTTTTAAATCATTTATCCAGCTTACATCAAAAAAACTTTCCTTGCTCACCCGCCAGGCTACAGAGGCTGAGGGGAAATTTCCCCAGCGGTAAGTTTTGCCAAAGAGTGAGCTGCCATCCCTCCTAAAAGTTAGGCTCGCCAGGTAGCGGTCCATATAACCATAATTTATCCGGCCCAGGTAACCGATGATATTCCATTGATTGGTGTAACTGGTGGTGATGGGGTTTTGCCCCTGCACCAGGTTGGTTAAATTATAGTTGCCGTTTGCATCGGGTATAAAACCAGTTTTTTGGCCGGTTAGTATTTCGTTTACAAATGTTTGGTTGCTGATACCAGCCACAGCACTTAATTTATGGCCACCAAAAGCCTTTTCAAAATTTAAGGTATGCTCATATAAAAAAGAGCGGAAATTAAAACGGTTTTCATCAGCCGTTGCAACAGGCGAAGGCGTGCCCTGCCTGGTGGTGCCTGGGCGGCGGAAACCTTTAAAGCGATCGAAGCTGGTTTCTGCACCTACATTAAATTTATAATTCAACCCGTCGATGATCCTGAAATCAACAAAAACATTTCCCCGTATTTTAAAGTTATACTGGTCGTTGCGCTGCAGGCTTTGCAGCGACGGCACATTGGCCGCCAGGGTATTTACATAGGCATTGTTTAATCCAATGCCCCATCCATCGGGGTTGGTGGCCGATCCGTAACGCTGCTTATCAATTAACGGCACTACCGGTATCATGGTAATCATATCCACAAACGGGTTGGTAAAAATATCGGAAGCCACCGGGTTATCGTGCGTAAAAGACAGCAACATGTTTTCACCAAAACTAAAGCGGCCACGTTTGCCACTGGTGTTTACCCTTACGCTGGCCCTTTGAAACTGGTTGTCAATTATTGGCCCCTTGTTTTTAAAATAGCTGCCGGAAATATAATAGTTACCGGTTTTGCTGCCGGAGGAAAGTGCCAGGTTATAATCCTGGATATTACCGGTACGCATCAGTTCTTCCTGCCAATCGGTATTTACGGCCGGGTTAAAATCGGTGTTTAAAATTGTTGGTACCGGCACGCCGCCATTGTTGAATAATTGTGTTGCCAACGTTCTGTATTCATTGTTGTTCATCATATCCCAACGCTTATGAAATTGCTGGGTACCGGTTTTAATACCACCGGTAATTACCATGGGGCCTTCTTTACCCTTTTTGGTGGTAATGATGATAACGCCATTGGCTGCACGACTGCCATAGATTGCAGCGGCAGAAGCATCCTTTAAAATCTGTATTGACTCAATATCGTTGGGGTTAAAATCGGGTGTGGCATCACTGTACATACCATCAATAATATACAAGGGGTTGTTGTTGGCAAAAGTGCCTGCACCACGAATATCAATTTTAGCACCCCCGCCCGGTGTGCCACTGTTACGCACAGTAACACCCGCTGCCAAACCCTGTATAGATTCTGCAACAGAAGAGGCCACATTGCGGTTAGCCTGCGCCGGATTGATAATGCCTACTGCCCCTGTAAGGTCTTTCTTTCTTACTGTTTGGTAACCGATCACCACCACATCGTTTAATGTGCCTTCCGCCGCATCAAGCGTTTCATTAATATCAATACCGGTAGATACTAACTCTTTTGTTTTGTAACCAATGGAACTAATTACAAGTGTGCTGCCGCTTGGCGCATCAATTTTAAACATTCCCTTTGCGTCTGCCACCACAAATTTTGATGTTCCCTTAACGGTAACAGTGGCACCGGAAAGTGGCTCTCCCGAGGCGGATTTTAAAGTGCCGCTTATTGGCTGCTGTGCATAAACATTTGTGCAAAGCAGCATTGCCACAGCGGTACAGGTTAATAAGTTAAGCAACCATTTTTTCTGTTTCATTGTGTGCAGTTTTTAGTTTTGAAATGTGCAGTTGTAATCATGATGTTAATATTTTTTTTAAATAATTAAATTGGGTAAGGGTTAAAAAAAGAGTTTACATTTTTGTTGTCCGAACAAAGAAGCAGCTTTGGGCAGCATCGTTGTGTCACTCACTTGTACGTTATACCTATGTGGAAATGTTATTGCGTGATGTATGCATGATTCAATAGCGCAAATTTTTGAAGAACGAATTTCCTGAATTAAATACAACCTGATTTAAGAGCCGTTTCGTATGATAATAATGTCTTTTGACAAAACACAATTAAAGATGCCCAATGATATGCGGTACAAGAGGGCGACGCAAGAATGTACCACGTTGCTTTTTAGTCCGGACAAAAAATATTTTTAGACTTGTTTATAAGTTGGACATGTAAACCATATAGTAATGTTGATTTAGTACCGTTGAATGAAAATATTTTACCGGCAGCTATCATTTGAAAACAATAATTACTGCGAAAAATAAATAAACCATCGAAATAAAAATGGGAGCTGCTACAGCAAGGGGCAGTTAATTGAAATAGTTGCAATGCAGGCAAATTAATTAGTTTGGAAACTTTCATAACGCAAAATAAAGGAGTTAGAAATATGCAATCGTTGAATGATATAAGAGGCGGCTATCGCTACTCTTAAATATGCTGTAAAGTAAAATAGATTTTTTTTGCGGGGCCATTCCATGCGTATCAGAATGTTGGCAAATTGTGTCATTTTATTTTTTAGAATATTCATTGCATTACTTTTAGTAAACAATAACAAAATCAGCTCCTCTGTAAGGGATGGCTTATAAACTTGCTATACGGTTTGAAAAAAAAAGTACATATCATTACGTTGCTACACATTGGAATAATGATGCTGGTGTTTGCTTACAGCACCACGGCACAATCCTACTCTTTTAGAAATTACCAGGTTGAAAACGGGCTTTCTAATAATACCGTTTATTGCAATATCCAGGACACCAGCGGGTTTCTGTGGTTTGGCACCAAGGATGGTTTAAACCGTTTTGATGGTTATCATTTCAAGGTGTTCAATATGAATGATGATACCGGGGGTTTGCCAACGAATTTAATTGGCAGCCTTCTGGCAGATAAAAATAATATACTGTGGGTAGGTTGTCAGAAGGGCCTATATACTTTCGACAGGCAGAAAGAAAGGCTGGTAAAATTTATTGATTCTTTCCCGGAAATTAACGACATAGAGATAGATAAAAAAGGGCGGCTTTGGTTTATATCCGGTACTACCCTGTGCCGTTATAATTTTGCCACGAAAAATGTAACAACTTTTTCCACATCAAAATATTTTGAAGCCAGTTCCATCTGCCTTTCAGAAGAGGGAGATATCTGGGCATCCACACCCAGCGGTTTTTTAGTACACTTTAATGAGGCTGATAAAACTTTCACCAGCTTTAATATTTTTTCGCATTCACCCAAGCCTTCTTCGTACAGGATACAAACTATTTACCCGGCAGGAAAGGGTAGCTTATTTGTAGGCACCACCAACCAGGGTTTAAAACGTTTTGATATAGCTACTACCAGCTACACCGACCTGCTTACTTTTAACCCCGACAAGACCACCATTTTTGTACATGATATTAGAAAGTATGCAGACGATGAATATTGGATTGCCACAGAATCGGGCATCTTTATTTTAAATACGATCACCCAGCAATTTATTAACCTCAAAAAAAAATTACTTGACCCCTACTCACTTTCTGACAATGCGGTGTACTCACTTTGCAAGGATAGTGAGGGCGGCATGTGGGCAGGCACTTATTTTGGGGGCATTAATTACTACTCTAAGCAATATGCTTTTTTTCAAAAATATTTTCCTGATAATTCTTCAAGTGCTATCAGTGGTAATGTAGTACGTGAAATTTGTGAAGACGGGCATGGCAATTTATGGATAGGCACAGAAGATGCCGGGCTGAATAAACTGAACCCTGCAACCGGCGCTGTCAGGCAGTTTAAACCAACCGGGGAAAGTGGTACCATCGCTTATACAAATATCCACGGGTTGCTGGCAATAGGGAATGATTTATGGATAGGTACTTTTGAAAATGGCCTGGATGTGATGGACATCCATACAGGTAAAATAAAAATGCACTATGCCGCCGGACCGGGCAACAAAGAATTGAAAAGTAATTTTGTTGTGTGCTTGCAACAATTAAAAGACGGGGAAATTTATGCTGGCACCAGCAACTCCTTATTTAAATTTGATAAACAGGCAAATGGTTTTGAGAATGCAGCTGATGTGCCGGCAAATGTATTTGTATCGTGCCTGCTGGAAGATTACAGCAAAACCCTGTGGGTTGGTACGCATGACAAGGGTATGTATTTTTATAACCCGGCAACCAAACAAAAAGGCCGTTTTACGAACCGGCCATCCAATAAAAACAGTTTGCCCACCAATACCATTAACGCCATTTATGAAGACAGCAAACAAAACCTCTGGCTGTCAACGGAAGGTGGCGGATTGTGTAAATTAAGTAAAGACAGAAAAAAATTTATAACCTATACTACCAAAGATGGGCTGCCCAGTAATTTTATTTTTAAAGTGCTGGAAGATGACAATAATAATTTATGGGTAAGCACTTCCAGGGGGTTGGTTAATTTTAACCCCATAAATAAAGCGGTTATTGTTTATACAAAAGGCAATGGCTTATTAAACGACCAGTTTAATTACAACTCGGGTTATAAAGATGCGGAAGGGCAACTATATTTTGGAAGTGTAAAGGGCATGGTTAGTTTCAAGCCAGGCAATTTTTCAAAAACAAATATTACTCCACCGGTATTTGTCACCGGCGTGCAGGTACAAAACAAAGAACTTGATGTAAGCAGCGACCGCAATCTTTTACACCAGTCAATTTTATATACAAGTGAAATAACACAGCCGCACAACCAGTCCTCTATCAGCATCGATTTTGCTGCACTGAGTTATATTTCACCGGAAATGACCCGGTACAGTTATACTATGCAGGGGCTGGATAAAGAGTGGACGGAGATTAAACCAAACCGTAAAATATATTTTACCAATCTATCCCCCGGCAAATATATTTTTAAATTAAAAGCTGCCGTTAATGGCAATTGGGGCAAAGCAGAAAAGCGGTTAGTGATCAATATTTTGCCGCCCTGGTGGGCAACTACGTGGGCTTACCTGGTATATGCAACCCTGGCAATAGCCCTTGCATATTATTTATTAAGGAGCTATCATATAATTACAGAAGATAAAAAAGACAAGGAAATTTATGAAGCAAAGATTGATTTCTTTACCAATATCGCACATGAAATACGTACACCGCTAACATTGATAAAAGGCCCCGTTGAAAACTTACTGGAGCAGGTGGATGAAGTACCGGTAATAAAAGAGGATGTGGTAACCCTGGAAAGAAACACCAACAGGCTCATTGCACTCATCACACAAATTTTAGATTTCAGGCAAACAGAAACAAAAGGTTTCAGTATTGATTTTGCAAAAGTAAATATTACTGACCTGCTAAAGGAACACTATTTAAATTTTTCAGCACTTGCTAAAAAAAAGAAACTTGATTACAATATATCCCTTCCCCCAACAGATTTATATGCCTTTGCTGATGAAGAAGCACTGAACAAAATTTTCAGTAATCTTTTTAACAATGCAGTAAAATATGCCCATAAAAAAGTGGCTGTGCGGCTGATGATGCAGGAGAATGCAACCGGTAATTTTGTAATTGAATTTGAAAATGACGGACCAATCATACCGGCTGAAATGAGTGAAAAAATATTTGAGCCATTTTACCGGTTGAAAGAAACAATAAAACAACAGGGAACTGGAATAGGACTGGCGCTGGCAAAATCGTTAACGGAATTGCACACGGGAAATTTATACTTAAAAGATTCAACAAACGGTGTAAATGTGTTTGTACTTAGCTTGCCCATACGGCCATATCAGCACAACAAAAAGAATTTGAGAAAGAAATAAATTTATTAATACATTAATCCTGAAAATACTCATGCTGCCATTACTATTACTCGTAGATGATAATGAAGAAATACTGGACTTCCTGGAAAGGATTTTGAACACTAAATATGCAATACTAAAAGCGGCGGACGGAAGTGAAGCACTGAATCTGTTGCAAACAGAAGCGGTACAATTAATTGTAAGCGATGTGATGATGCCTGTAATGGATGGGTTTGAATTGTGTAAAATAATAAAATCAACTGTTGAGTATTCTCATATCCCGGTTATATTACTTACTGCAAAAAACACCATCCAGTCGAAAGTGGAAGGGCTTGAACTGGGTGCAGATGCTTATATAGAAAAGCCTTTTTCAAAAGAGCTCTTGCTGGCGCAGATAGCAAGCCTGCTGGCCAACCGCAATATGGTAAGGGAATTTTATGCCAGCTCCCCGCTGGTGCATATAAAAAGCATAGCGCATTCAAAGGCAGACGAAAAGTTTTTGGAAAAACTGAATGATATTATCTGTGAAAATATTGAAGACGCCGATATGGATGTTGAAAAGCTTGCCAAAAAAATGAACATGAGCCGTATTACACTTTACCGAAAAATAAACGCCATATCTGTATTAACGCCTCTTGAAGTAATTAACATTACCCGGTTAAAAAAGGCCGCTGAACTACTTGCCAACGGTGATCATAAAATTTATGAAATAGCCGATATGGTGGGCTTTAGTTCACAAAGCAATTTTGCAAGAAGTTTTCAAAAGCAGTTTGGCATGGCACCATCTGAATTTATAAAAACCAGGGAATGAGTATAGCCATAAAAAATAGAATCGAAGAACAAGTCCGAAATTTAAGAACTTAAATGATGCTTTTCTATCTCCTTTGTAAGACTTTATTTTATTATTTTTAGTAGGAGTTTGTGTAGTAATAAACCGGGCATCAATAATTTACCTGGATTTTCAGCAGTTAGTTTCCCTCAACCAACAAACATGCCCTCAAGAATGCTCTGCGTGCTTGATGTTGTAAAATTTAAGAAACTGAATTTTGAGGAGCTTACATTCTTTACTTGAAATGCAAGAACAGTATTTTTAATCCTATAAGGACATCATCAATTTTCCCCGCCTAACTACTTGCAAATTCAATCCATCCAATTTGATCTTTATTATCAATTAAAGAATTATAAATTTCAGCGGCAAAAATTGAATACTGAAAATCAATATCAGATACGGCTGCTACATTACAAGAAAATCTCTTTAAATCTGTAAATCCCTGTTTGTTTGGCTTCAATGCTTCATCATAATTTTTTAATGATCCCATGTCAATAATTTTGATAGTATATTCATTTCTGAAATCTCCTTGTAATGGAGGCACTATCATGACATTTCCTAAATTCAAATCCTCATGCCTTAAATTATTTGCTTTTAAGATATTCAGTATGATACAAAATTGAGCAACATAATTTTTCGATAAAAGAAGGAGTTATTTCTTTGAATGTTTTAATGTAAATCCATTAATCCACTCTTCTATAAAAACTACACAATCCGGCGCAAAGTTTAGGATTTACCAAAGGTTCAGGGACTTTTCATGTATCAGAAGAAATTTACTAGGAAGTTCAAAAATTCTTGAAAAGAAGATGAGTAGATACTAACACTACATTTGGTTATGGCCCTTCAAGAAAAGTAAAACTTTTAAGTCAGGCCTTTTCATTGCTCGGACTGCGTGAACACC
>JANMVB010000574.1:0-1550 GCA_031392305.1 Ferruginibacter sp. | reverse complement strand
TGGTTGCCATATTTCTTATTTGGGTAGATGACACCAGTTTAATGTGCCTATTCAACAAAGGAAAATATTGCTGAAAAACCGGCGATTCCATTACATCTGTAACTGTTACAGCCGCACCCATTATACATTTGTTGCCTTGCTTTTCAATGCCCTTTAAATTATTTTTATCCAGCAAAAAATCAATGGCTTCTTCCTGCATGGTATCGTGTTGCTGCACATACAGGTCTGTACCACCGCCTAAAAATTTAACGATACCTGTGAGCGGCTTATCTGTACCGTTAGTTGGTAAAATATAAGCAGTCAGTCTTTCGTTAATGTTTGTAAAATAGCCGGGCAAAATATTATTTTCAACAGCAAAAGCAATTGCACCTGCTCCCCTTCTTTCATGCAGTTTATGTGCAATAGTTGCAGCCGCCCTTTCAATAGACTTGTAACCGGTACACCGGCAAATATTTCCATTAACAGAGTCAATTGTCGATTGCGTATTAGCCGCCTCATTATTTAAACAGCAACCTGCCAGCGATACAATAAAACCCGGCGTACAAAAGCCGCATTGGGTGGCGCCTTCATCAGCAAAAGCCTGTTGAATAAAATTTAATCCATCTACATTTACACCTTCAATGGTTACAATATGTTTTCCCCGTGCATTGCCCAGAGGCATCAGGCACGAGGTAACGGAACGGTAAATAAGTTCTCCCTCTTTTATTTCACCAACCAACACAGTGCAGGCGCCGCAGTCACCTTCACGACAGCCAATTTTTGTGCCCATCAGGTGCTGGTGATACCGGATGAAATCCAGCAACAACATGCCTTTTGGCAACCCGGTGCTGATCTCTTTATTATTAAGAATGAATTTTATCAACAGATAATTTTTTAGTTATTTAAAGTTACATCAAAAGGGTTAATGAAATTTTTTTGGTGGTAGAGAAGGAAAATTTTAGTGATCTCCTTCTTTTTAAACTACTTCTTTTTTTATTGTCCGATCGAAGAAGCAGCTTTGGGCATCATCGTTGTGTCACTCCCTTGTGCCACATACCTTTGGGGATCTTTAATTGCGTTTTATTTATAAAATTATATGTCTTTTTAAGAAGCGCAATTTCATAATGGAAGGCACTTTACCTGAATACCGTAAGCATTGATAAGAAAGCAACTAGCTTATTTTTTCAAGCCCCTACCCATTATACCCAACTAAAAAAAATCAACTTTTATTTATAATTTTAACAGCAGTTATAAGCTGACGAAATCATTACTAATCTGCAACAATATTTGATTACTGAAACATATTTTACAATACTTGCATTATGACAACCAATAGAAAATCACCCATTGAAATAAGTGCAACTGAATTCAAAAAAATCGGGTACCAACTCATTGATTCAATTGCAGATTTTATTGATACGATAAAGGATCAGCCGGTTACTACCGGTGAGTCGCCAAAACAATTGCAGCAAATACTGGGCACTGCAAGCCTTCCGGAAAACGGCACACCTGTGGATGAATTAATTGCTGCAACTACACAGCTATTGTTCAATCATTCGCTGCTGAACGGA
>JANMVB010000432.1:0-8126 GCA_031392305.1 Ferruginibacter sp. | reverse complement strand
GGTTGATTTTTCAATGCAATATTGTGTTGTATGGCGTTATCCATCAGCAATTGCAGGGAAAGCGATGGCAGTTCATACTCATCATACTTATCATCGGTTTTTAACTCCATGCAAACTGTAATGCCGTACCTTGTTTTCATGAGAAAAAAATAAGAACGGATAAAATTCATCTCCTTATTTAAGGTAGCCAACCCCTGTTGATTATTCCTGAGCATATAACGGTACACCTTACTCATTTCATTTAAAAAAGCATCTGCCTGCTCTGTATCTTCTGCTACAAGCATAGAAAGCGAACTGAGCGAATTGAATAAGAAATGCGGATTTACTTTTGTTTTTAAATTATCAAACTGCTGCTGCAATTGTTGCTTCTTAAGCGATTCATTTTGCAGCAGTGTATTTTTCATTTGTTCAAAAAGATACATGGTTGTATAGATGGATCCTATCAACAAATTAACCATGAGTACCAGCAGTGTGATATTGCGAAGCAGTTGGGCTGTTACTTCAAAACGAAGCAGCGGTATTTGCTGGTAAAACCAAACAGCCAATAAAATAAAAGCCATCGCTGTTATAAAAGCTGAGAGGTTTGTAAAGAAAATTCTTTTTAATGTATCTCCGGGTAGTGCCAGCCGCCGGAAAATATACCTGCCAATAAACGACATGGTATTGTGCACCAATAATATGAATGGAAAAATTGCAAGGGTTGCAACAACAAATAACATCCCATCATTAAAATAGCGCCTGCCAAAAAATATCCAGTTTAATATTATGCTGGCAGGCCCGTTTGTAACCGCAAAAAGCAGCAGCTCTTTTTTGTAGTTGTATATGGATGTAAAAAGTGCAGGCATAAGCATTTGTTGCTGCATAAATATAATGACTGGCTTTTAAAAGATTGCATTTGAAATCAACCGCTTTTTAAATGGATGTATCAATTGAGGATAATGCCGCATGAATTGCTGCTGCCGCTGTCATTGATGTAAAAGCATAGCAGCATTACTCCTGTTTAATTTCAGTTATTTCATATTCATTATAGTAACTTTTAAAACCAGCTAACCTTGCTATTGGTGTAAGCACAAAGCCCATTGTTTTTTGAAGAATAACCGGTGGCCCATCCACTAAGTACGAATCAAAGCCTGCTTGTGCAAACAGCGCCATTTGCAAAGCTGTTTTTGGTGATTTACCAAAGCCCGGCATATTATCCATTACACCATATATCTGCACCAGGTTAAAGGCAAACTTTTCAGGGAATGCGATGTTACCTTTCATGTGATCGGTATCCGCCGTTTCGTTATAGGGTTTGTGTGGGGTGCCTTTGGGGATATGTAACTTTTCGCCTGGATGTATTTTTTTAATCTCGCCGTTTACCCACAGGGTTAGTTCCCCATTGCTTATTTCAAACACTTCGTCAAACTGGGTATGAATATGTTTTGGCGGGCCGTCTGCAAATGGTTCAATTGCTGCTGAACAAAATACATGCCCGTTTTCCTGTTTTACAATTGTTTGCCGCACCCGCTCTACCTTACTATAAAAGTGCTGGCCCGGTTTAAAGTAGGTAGAAACCTCCGGCTTTTTTTCCGGGAAAACTACCAGGTGAAACAGATAGCCAATAGCCAGGTAAGCGGCAATTGCAATTAAAATATACATGGCTGTTTTTTTAATAATTTTTTTAAACATTGCTGGTTGGTTTTAAATTTTAAGATTATAAACTTGAGTGCAAGATATTCAGCAATAACCCGGCGGAGAATAGTGATTGGTATGAACTGGGGGAAGTGGTGGATGAAATGGATTGGGGCAGTCGTTGTGAGCTATCCTTTCATTTTGTAAAAAATCTAAACAGCTATTTTTTATGTTGCACCGGCTAAGAAGCTATGGTCATCATCGTTGTGTCACTCACTTGTACTGAATACCATTGTGGAGCTTTGCCTGCGTAATGTGAGCTCTTTTTTCCTACTTCCGTGGTTGGTATTAAACTTAAACTTATAATACCCGAGGTCGGTTTCCTCTCCGATCTGTAGCGAATTGAATTATCTTGTTATAAAAAATGCAGGCAAAAGATTTTAAGTACAAAGGGCACCGCAATTCATATACAATTAAATGAGGTTTATTTTTGGACAGTAACAATTAATAACTGGCAGCATCTATTAAAGCCTGATGAAAACAAAATGATTATTATCAACAGCCTGCAATGGCTGGTGCAAAAGCAATTGGTTAAAATATATGGATATGTAATAATGCCCAACCATATCTATCTAATGTGGGAGCAATTGTCATTAAATGGCAAAGAGTTTCAAAAAAATAGTTTTGAAAAGTTTACAGCTAAAACATTCGTAAAAAACATGAAGGCCAAAAGTGATACTGCTTTAAAAAACTATGCAGTAACGGCTACAGATAGATATTACAATATCTGGCTGAGAGATCAATTGGCAATAAAAGTTTTCAGCAGGGAAATGGCAGCCCAAAAATTAGTTTATATGCACCTGAACCCGATGCAACCACATTGGCTATTATGTAGCACTCCTGCTGGTTTTAAATTTTCATCAGCGCTCTTTTACGAACAAGGTACAGATGAGTTTGGGTTTCTTACACATTTTTGAAAAGTATTCTAAAGCAGTGGTCGGTAAAGGACACCGACCACGGAAGTAAGGATGCAACGTTTTATGTTGAGCTATTGCATTGTATTCATTGATGGTGTTTATGTTCAATACTTTCTTCCTATCATTATGGCATTTGTAGAGCAGTTTGCAGGAAAACACACCTAAAAATTTTGACTATAAATTTGTTGTTTAAGTTTTTTGACAATATATTTGTTGTTAAATATACTTAGCAATTAAAATATTGTCAAATGTGGATTAACCCTAAGGTAATAATAGGAAATACAGCAACTGGTGAATACTATTTTCATAGGCCTATTATAGTAGCAGAAATTTGGGATCAGATTGAACGAGGCAATCATGTGCTGTTAACTGCTCCACGAAGAGTAGGTAAGTCTTCTGTAATGAAATATATGGCAGCAAATGCGCAAGAGGAGAATAAATGCATTTTTGAAAATGTACAAGGAATAAAAAATGAGGATGAGTTTTACAAAAAAGTGTATTTGCTCTTAAAATCGTGCTTAGGCAATGTTAAAAAATCTGCGACTTGGGTAATAGATTTCTTTAGAAAGATTAAAATTGAGGAGATAGATGCTACGGGTTCTATCAAATTTGGTGATAGAACGATAAATTACCTAGAAGCAATAAATTATATTTTGCCAAAACTAAATGACGAAGGCATAAAAGTGATTTTATTTATTGATGAACTACCTGAAGTTCTGCACAGTTTAAATAAAGCAGGAAAAAAAGATGAAGCTGGTTCAATATTGAAAAACCTTAGGAATTGGCGACAAGATGATCAATTTAGAAACTTGTGTCTTGTTCTGGCAGGCTCAATCGGAATTCACCATGTAGTAAAATCTATCGAAGGAAGGACGACAGATACGAATGATTTCAATAAAGTAGATTTTGAATCATTGACTAGCGATGAAGCATATAATTATATAGGGTGGGCAACAGAAGGAGCTACTATCCAATATGACGATTCATTAAAAAAATATCTATTAGCTAAAATAGGACAATATATTCCCTATTTCATCAATCTTATGTTAGATGAAATAAACAGGTTAGCTAGAAGGAAAAATGATTCCAACATTACACCTGAAAATATTGATAATGCCTTTGATATCATTGTAAAAAACAGTGATCATTTTAGAGATTGGAAAAATCGCCTTTTTGATTACATGGTACCAGAAGATGCAAATTTTCAAAATGATGTACTTACATATATTGCTCATAGTGGTTCTATCACTCAACAAAAGTTATATGATTTTGCGGTGAGAGACAATAAAAAAACTGGCTATATGGAGCTTGTTGGTGGTTTGGAAAAAGATGGTTATATAATTGAGATTGAAAATAAGTATGTTTTCTTATCACCCTTTTTGCAATCTTTTTGGAAAAGAGAAAACCCAATTTACAATGCAGAATAATGAAACACCTACTGGTAATTGGTTTGTCGATCAGCTAAATTTTTATCAGTCAGCAAATAATGACAAGGAGTCAATCAAGAGAAATTTTGTAATACGGAAAGAGGAATTCGAATTGGTGATTGATGACCTTTTAAATAAAAAGGAAGACGATCCTTTGCAGCACGAGTTATTCCTCGGAAGAAGAGGAAGCGGTAAGTCTACATTGTTGAGGCGTATTCAGATAGAGATTGAAGAAGATGAAGAATTAAATAAAAGATATATTGCAATAAATCTAGCCGAAGAACAGGCCGGTATCTATCGTCTATTTGACCTGTGGACAGAAGTATTTAAAGAGTTATGTATAAAATGCAATTTTTCACCCGATATCAAAGATTATTTTTCATTTAAAAATGACCACGATTATACAAAGTACCTGTATAATCAAATTCATGAAATATTGATTTCTGAAAAGAAAAAGGTAGTCCTACTCCTGGATAATCTTGATCGCATCGTTGAAAACTTTGATGATGATGGCAACTTGCTTAGAGAAACTTTACTCAACTTCAATGATATTCAAATAATTGGTGGGAGCACCCGAATGGATGAACACTTTTGGAAGTATGATCAACCCTTTTATGAGTTCTTCCGTCGCCATCGTCTGGGCTCTCTTTCTTCGGAAGAAATACACCTGCTGCTAAATTATTGGAGCAAATTAATGAAGCTCCCCCAACTTGCGGATTTTACGAAAGCTAATAAAGGGAAAATTGTAGCATTGCGAATATTTACCGACGGGCTACCCCGCACACTTCAATTCTTTATCCAGATCCTGTTGCAAGACTCTACACTTTATGGATTTGACTATATTAAAAAAGTAATGGACAATGTGTCGCCGCTTTATCAGGAGCGACTTAATAATTTACCGGCACCGCAGAGAAAAATTGTTTTAGAAATGGCCTTCTTATGGGAAGCTTCCTCAACTAAACAGCTAGCTGAAAAAAGCCGCATGGAAAGCAAGCTTATTTCGGCGCAATTAAAACAACTTACAAATAACGGAGTGGTAGAAACAATAACTACCAAAAAGAAAAATCATCTATATCGATTGTCCGAGAGATTTTTCAATATGTGGCTAATGGTTACGCAAGGCAACCCGGAGCAAAAAAGAAAAGCAAAATGGCTAACTATATTTTTAGAAACATGGTACGATGCATCTCAGCTAAGAAATCTTGCCGTTCAACATATAAAAAACCTGCGAGCCAATTCTGTCTCCTATGAGAGAGCTGTGATCCTAACAAAAGCATTAAGCCAATCAAAGTATACTGATACAAATGTTAGAGACGAAATGCTTGACTTTACCCTTAAACTTAGCACATCAAAAAATAAAAGTGACTTGTTTGAGCTGCCTCGACAATATTCTGAAATAGAACAAGAAATTTTCAAAGAGATTCAAAACAATAGAATTAAAAGGGCGCATGAAATGGTCGAGGAAATAGAAAATGAAGATGATGGCTTAAAGTTTCGTCTAAAAGGAATAATATATGCTTATGAAGAAAAATTGCCTGACGCCGAAAAATACATTGAAATGGCAACTAAAAAAGGAGACACTAATGCTCTATCAAGACTTGCGGACGTTTGTAACAAACGCGGCAATACGGAACGAGCAGAAAAGTACTACCTGCAAGCCATTGAAAAAGGACAGGATAGGGCACTAAACAATCTTGCTAACCTTTATGCAGACCAGGGTAAAGTTGAAGAAGCAGAAAGATATTACCTGCAAGCCATTGAAAAGGGACAGATTGAAGTACTGTACAATCTTGCTAACCTTTATGCAAAACAGGGTAAAATTGAAGAAGCAGAAAGATATTTCCTGCAAGCCATTGAGAAAGGACAGGATAAAGCACTAAACAATCTTGCTAACCTTTATGCAGAACAGGGTAAAATTGAAGAAGCAGAAAGATATTACCTTCAAGCTATCGAGAAAGGGCAGGATAAAGCACTGATCAATCTTGCAATCTTTTATGAGAAGCAGGGTAAAACTGAAGAAGCGGAAATATATTACTTGCAGGCCATAGATAAAGGACAGGATGAAGCACTAAACTATATTGCGCATCTTTATGCAGAGCAGGGTAATACTACAGAAGCAGAAAGATACTACTTGCAGGCAATTGAAAAAGGGCAGTTTGGGGCATTGAACAATCTTGCTGCCTTTTATGGAGAACAGAATAACTTCGCAGGAGCGGAAAAGTATTACTTAATGGCCAATGCTAGAGGAAGCGACGATGCATTATTTAACCTAGCTTCTTTATACTATTCAAATAATCAGAATAAAACAAAATCTCTGGAATTGATAGAAAAATATAGCTTGAAATATTCCGATCAGGATACCCTCGAAGTTAAAGCGATCGTACAGATATGGAATGGGTATTTTCAGGAGGTTGACAAACAAGTGAATTATGTCGTTGAAAATGGTAGAAATGGAAATTTATCTTGGTTTATCGAAAACTTGTTGATTCAACATCAAACACAATTAGTTTTAAAGCTATTCACTGAATCAGAATTTAGTAAGGAACTTCAGGATAAATATTCCTTACTTTATTATGCTACGCTTTTATTAAACAATAAAGATGTTGAAAATTTAGAGTTGCGGATTGCTCCGGAAGTTATGCCTACTGTTATGGAAATAGTTGAAAAAATTAAGACAGATCGAAAAGAATATTCTAGCTAGGGGATTGATTTATTCGTTTTGTCCCGGCGGAATTTTCGATAGATAAGTTCCCACAGATAAAATCACCGCGAAACTTCTATGTAGAAAGTTCGCTGCAATTGTCAGCTACTATTATTGATGCTGATGTTGAGAACATAAAAAGAAAAGCTCTTTTTCGTTGTGGCTCGCAATCTATCCACATACCCATATTGGCTTAGACTCATTATGGTCATGAAGCACTTATTGATAGACGAGCCCACGTTGGGATATTCTCCAATACAACACACAGAGAAAAAGTGGTTTCAATAAAAAGCGTCATTTCCTCCATCTGATATCAATCGGAAAAGGAAAGATGGATTTGCTTCCGTGGTTGGTATTAAACTTAAACTTATAATACCCGAGGTCGGTGTCCTCACCGACCTGTAGCGAAATGAATTCCTCTAAAAAAAATGCAGGTAAAAGATTTCAAGTACAAAGATCTTTTACAAACATGGTAGGCAAAGCTCCACAATGGTATTCAGTACAAGTGAGTGACACAACGATGTTGCCCAAAATTTCAACTGTTCGTGCAAAAAAATGAAAAATATAAAGCCAGTATATGCAGGTGAATTTCACCGGCTTCCTTCTATTAATTTACTCAACCTTTCTTCCTTCTCTTTCAGGCGCTGAATGCACACTTAAAAACAACTATTTATTTTCTTTTCTTTTAGTTATTTTTATAATGCTCATTGCCTGTAATTTACTTTATGTCACCCCTTATCAATCTTAAAATTATGCAGCACCCTCAGCTAAAAGTATTCATAGTAATTATATGCCTCACCTTGTTTGGTTGCGGCCAAACGGGTAATGCCCCCATGCCAGGATTTAATGTAAAAGATTCGGATGTAAAAGCAACGGAAATTGCCGATGCGGTAATGACGGCGCAGGGGGGCAGGCAAAATTGGGATGCTACTCATTTTGTGGCGTGGAATTTTTTTGGGAACCGCAAATTAACCTGGGATAAATATTCAGGAAATGTGCGGATTGAATACCTGAAAACGGATATGAAAATATTGGTGAACATCAATGACCTTAAAGGAAAAGTATTTAAAGATGGCGCTGAATTAACGCAACCGGATTCGCTGGCCAAATACCTGGAAGAAGGCCGCAAAGCCTGGATTAATGATAGCTACTGGCTGGTAATGCCTTTTAAAATGAAAGACTCAGGGTTAACGCTTAAGTACGTAGGTGAAGACACAACCGCCAAAGGGGCCAAAGCCGATGTATTGCAACTTACATTTGTTGGTGTAGGCGTAACGCCAAACAACAAATACAAAGTGTGGGTAGATAAGCAAACGCACCTTGTATCTCAGTGGGCACATTACAAAGATGCTGCACAGCCGGAGCCTAATTTTATTACCTCCTGGGAAGATTACCAACCTTACGGAA
>JANMVB010000373.1:0-5970 GCA_031392305.1 Ferruginibacter sp. | reverse complement strand
CTTTTAAAACACAAACCCCGCTTTAGCTTCCGGATTATTAATCCTTGTGCTTTTTCGTACACCGTTTACATTAACGTGAATAATGCCCATTTGCTGCGGTTTATTTTCGTACAGTATGTTATTGGTTATATCCAGCTTTTTAACACCATCAATATTTTTTACTTCATAAAAAGAAACGATGCCTTCTTCCTCTTGCTCAAATCCTAAAAACATAAGGGTGACAGATTTGTCATTTACTTTTATCGCCAAATGTTTTTGTATGTAGTTATTCACCAAAGCATTCATTGAGGGCTTTACTTTTACATCAAGTAGGTCTATTTTAGCAGTATTGGTTTTGCGGAGGGCAGTTTCAAAATCATCTGTAAATATTTTGCAGCTTATTTCAAGGGTTTTTGCAGTTGGATTGTGGTCTATCTCTGTTACACTAATAAACAGCGGGTGATTGTTATTAGTAAAAACATTTAATCCAAAAATCAATAACCATTTATACAGGATAGATACCATTTAAACAAAGAATTAGCTGATTATTTAATGAATAAGGATATTTGAAAACAAAATTAACTACAAACTGCTATCTATCCTTTAATGAGTGATGTTAAAATGTTTTTTGAAACCGGCTTTAATCATATCATTGGTTGGGATGCACTGGATCATATTTTATTTATCATCGCACTTTCAGCCATTTACATTGTTGAAAACTGGAAACAGGTTTTAATACTTGTTACAGCTTTTACCATCGGCCATTCAGTTACATTGGCCTTAAGTGTTTATGATATAGTAAGATTTAATGCAGCCGTGGTAGAATTTTTAATTCCATGTACCATTGTGGCGACCTGTTTATTTAATTTTGCCATCCGGGATTTTAAACTGCGTTCGCTACGATTAAATTATTTTCTGGCACTGTTTTTTGGATTGATACACGGTATGGGGTTTGCCGGCACCATTCGCTTTATGCTGGCAAAAGATCAGCAAATAGCAATTCCTTTGATAAGTTTCAACCTTGGGTTGGAGATTGGGCAAGTGGTGGTAGTTACTGCGGTTTTATTTTTCAGCTATATCTTTATAAACAAGATTGCTCTAAAAAGGAAATGGTGGGTATGGGGTTTGTCTGGCATTGCGATGACACTGGCAATTAAAATGATAATTGAAAGATGGCCATAAAGCCGCTATAACCTGAATGGCTAATAATAGTTATTAATTTAAAACGCAATTAAAGCTTCCCATTGGTATGTGGTACAAGTGAGTGACACAACGATGTTGCTCATTGCTTCTCAGCCTGGACAACAATTATATTTTAAAAAGAAATAAAGTTTTTAAACCACAATAAAATCTATTACAACAATGATTAAAAATCTGGTCTCTTTTACATTTTTATTTTTATTTACTCTTTGCTGTTTTGCACAGGATATTAAAAATAACCCGGGCAGCAACCATGGTAACCGCTTCGAGCAATTGGGTACTATCTTACCCACCCCTAATGAATACAGAACTGCAAGTGGCGCACCCGGCCCAAAATACTGGCAGCAAAGATGCGACTATGATATTGTGTGCGAACTGGATGAACCCAACAGGAAATTAAGCGGTAAAGAAACCATTACTTATTTTAATAACTCACCGGATATTCTCTCTTACCTGTGGATACAGTTGGATGAAAATGAGCATAACACAAAAAATAATGCGGGCTATCAGAGCAACAGCTTTATGCCTAAAAGCGTAACAGAAAAAGACATTATAAAATACAGTGGCGTAACTGACAAAGAGTATGGCCATAATATTTTAAAGGTTACAGACCTAGCTGGTAAAGCATTGCAATACACTATTAATAAAACAATGATGCGTATTGAGCTGCCTGCTAAATTAAAACCAGGGCAGCAATTTATTTTAAAGATTGACTGGAATTATAGTATTAGTGACCGCCTTAAATACGGAGGACGGGGTGGTTATGAATTTTTTCCGGAAGATGGCAATGACTTATATACCATCACACAATGGTATCCACGGTTATGTGTTTACAGCGATTTCCAGGGATGGCAAAATCACCAGTTTGCAGGCAGTGGTGAATTTGCATTAACCTTTGGCAATTTTAAAGTAGCCATGACGGTACCTGCAGATCACGTAGTACTCTCTACCGGCGAAGGACAAAATTACCAGCAGGTATTATCGCCGGCGCAATTTGCCCGCTGGCAAAAAGCGCAAACCGCAAAAGAAGTAACTGAAATTGTAACACTGGAAGAAGCGAAAGCAAGGGAAAAGCAGAAATCGACACAAAAGAAAACCTGGATATTTAAAGCAGAAATGGTACGTGACTTTGCATGGGGCAGCAGCCGTAAATTTATATGGGATGCGATGCCTGTAATGGTGGAAGGTAAAAATGTAATGTGCATGAGCGGATACGGTAAAGAAGCCTACAACCTATATCGTAAGTTTAGTACAAAAGCAGTAGCACATACTATTAAAAGCTATTCGAAATTTACAATACCATATCCGTATCCGGTGGCACAAAGCCTCGAAGCTGCCAATGGCATGGAATACCCTATGATATGTTTTAACTACGGCAGGTGTGAGAAAGATGGCACTTACAGCGAAGGAACAAAGTATGGTATGCTGGGGGTTGTAATTCATGAAGTAGGGCACAACTTTTTTCCGATGATCATCAACAGCGATGAAAGGCAGTGGACCTGGATGGATGAAGGGCTGAATACCTTTTGTCAATATTTATCAGAAGAATTATGGGATAACAGGTATCCTGTTGGCAGAGGGCCTGCTTATAAAATTGTAGATTATATGAAGCTGCCGAAAGACCAGCTTGAACCCATCATGACGAATAGCGAAAACATCATTCAGTTTGGAGCCAATGCGTATAGCAAACCTGCCACAGGGTTAAATATTTTGCGTGAAACCATTATGGGAAGAAACCTTTTTGATTATTCATTTAAAGAATATGCAAGGCGCTGGGCTTTTAAACATCCAACACAAGCAGATCTTTTTCGTACCATGGAAGATGCAAGTGGCGAAGACCTTGACTGGTTTTGGCGTGGCTGGTTTTATAATACTGATCCTTGCGATATTTCACTGGATACGGTTAAATGGTCGAACCTTTCTGATGAGGCTGCAAGGCCACCGGCACCCGCAAGCGTGATGAAACAAAATGTACCGAAGCCGTATTTAAATTCATTTGAAGATATTTCTAAAATCAGGAACCGTGAGGATAGTAAAATAGTTTTTGCTACAGATGCAGATACTTCTTTAAGAGATTTTTACTGGCGGTATAGCCGCGGCCTGGCAAAGGTGAACGATGCCCAGGTTGAAGTTAGTGTGCCAATGGCAGTGGCTGATACCTTTACCACCGCAGAAAAAGTTTCACTTGCCGGCAGTAAAAATTTGTATGAGCTTACATTCAGCAATAAGGGCGGCCTTGTAATGCCAATTATTATTGAATGGACATTTAAAGATGGCACTAAAGAAACAGACAGGATACCCGTACAGGTATGGCGCAAAAATGAAAACAAAGTTGTGAAGACCTTTATGAAAGACAAAGAAGTGTCATCTGTAAGGCTGGACCCAATGAGGGAAACAGCAGATATTGATGAAAGCAACAATACCTGGCCGGCACTTGCTGCACCAAGTAAATTTCAATTGTTTAAATCTGCCCCCGGCCGCGGAAGGGGAGGTGCTTCAGGAAATGTAAATCCGATGCAGAAAGAAATTAAATAACAAATTATACATTCATAAAAAGCCGCTCAGGTATGGGCGGCTTTTTTATTTTCACAATTAACAGGATAATTTATTTTCGCTGCAATGGATTGAGGAGCGATAGCAATTTATTTTTGAATTAGCTTGTGCAAAAATTTATTTTTTCTTCATTGATCAACAACAGCTTTTTTGAAAACAGCAAACGATAAAAATGTCCGATTAATTATAGCAGGTTTTTTGTTTGCGCTTTTGTGGCCCTCTGCTTCGGTTACTACCAAAATCGGCCTGCAATATGTACAACCTTTTGTATTGGCTGTTACACGTTTTTTTCTGGCGGGTATATTATTACTTATTTTTTCTCATATCGTTTTAAAACAACGTTTACCTCAGCGAAACGAATGGAAACATTTATGTGTATATGGCTTTTTAAATATCACCATTTACCTGGGTTTATATGTAGTGGCCATGCAACATATTTCTGCCGGGTTGGGTTCTTTGGCAATTGCCACCAATCCTGTTTTTATAAATATTATTAGTGCGCTCTGGTTTAAAAAGCGCATAACCGTTGTTGTCATCATTAGTTTATTGCTTTGTTTTGCGGGAGTTATTATTGCAGCGTATCCCTTACTGGTAAACAGTTATGCTACGCCTTATGGGTTGCTGCTATTAATTACCAGTATGTTTTGCTACTCTGTTGCTGCCATTTATTTTACCAATACAAAATGGAACGGAATATCAGTTTTCACTATCAACGGATGGCAAACAATTTTAGGTGGGTTTTTTTTGCTGCCATTTGCTTATTATTTTTTTGATGACAGTAAAAATGTTTTCAATATACATTTTGTTTACAGCGTACTGTGGCTGGCAATACCGGTATCAATCTTTGCGGTGCAGTTGTGGTTGTACCTGCTGAACGATAACCCGGTAAAGGCTTCGTTCTGGTTATTTTTATGCCCTGTTTTTGGGTTTGTTATGGCAGCAGTTATTATGAAAGAACCGGTTGGCGTGTTAACTTTTGCCGGGCTGTTATTTGTAATTGCAGGATTATATCTATCACAAAAAACAAAGGGTGTTAAAATAATAAAAAATTAGCTGCTGTTTTTTTTCGTTTTTTTTAAAGCCATTGTTCAACTTAAAAAACCTTAAAAGGTTAAACATTTTTTGGCAGCAATTGCTTGTTGAATTTTTATTTGCAAAGTATAGAAACGTAAATAAAATTTTTGTCCGGGCAGTGAAGCATTGTGGTAAATCGTTGCATCGCCCTCTTGTACATGTTATCATTTGGCAACTTTAATTGTTTTGTAAATTAATACCATCTTTTTAACATTCGATGTTTTGAGACATATATGAAGCATCAATATTTTATTATTTGTGCATTATTATTCGGTAGGTAAAGCTCCCCATAGATATGCGGCACAAGTGAGTGACACAACGATGTTGAGCATTGCTTCGTAGCTGGTGCAACAAAAATAATTATGTTGTTAGAAACATTAGTGCAATCATTGTAAACGTGATTGCTACATGAATAAAGAGCCAGGCCTTTTGGTAAAGCGGTCTTTTGTGAAAGGGTGTTTCAATATTAAATGGATCAAACACAAGTGCAAGGCCCCAGAATATAATTGCCTGTGAAAAGTCTTTCGTAATTGAAAAGTATATTCTTTCCCTGCCATGTATTAACACAAACAAAAGATAGTTTAGTAGGATTTTTGAACACAAAAAAAGGATAGCGAAATTGCTATCCTTTTTACAATTTTTATTTTTATATTTTTTTAATTAGTCTTTACCAACGGTATCGTTTTTATTTCATCTCCTGTATTAATCTGCAGCATATAACTGCCCGAAGCAAGCGTACTCATGTTGATCTTTTTGATATTCGATCCTTTAAAAAGTTGCATGGGGATATTTTGCACCTGCTTTCCTGAGGCATCATTGATAGTGATCATTACATCCGTATCTCTTTCCATTTCAAGCGATACGGTAGCGAAATCTTTTACCGGGTTAGGGAAAATAGCCATAGCGATACCTTTACTATTTAACCGGATATTCTTAATATTAGTGGTAACATACTGACCATCTTTATCAACCTGTTTAATGCGGTAATAGATAACCCCTGTTGAGCGTATTGCTGAAATATTCAAATCAGACAGGTCATAACTATTTGTTGACCTGCCATTCTTTTTTGGTAATAAAGTAGCAATTGTAGAAAAATTTAAACCATTTAAACTTCTTTCAACTTCATACCTGTCGGTGATTGCACTTTCATTTTCAATTTGCCAG
>JANMVB010000368.1:0-2852 GCA_031392305.1 Ferruginibacter sp. | reverse complement strand
ACAAAAGCCAGGGCCTGACTTTTGAAAAAGCAATCATTGACGCTGGTAATGCTTTTGCTTCGGGCCAGGTATATGTTGCGCTAAGCCGCTGCACAAGCCTTGAGGGAATTGTATTGCATAGCAGGATTAATAATCATTCGCTACACAGTGACAGCCGGATAACATCGTTTTCAAAAACACAAAAAACAAGCGGGGCACAATTAGAGATTTTATATAAGACACGTTGCCAGTTTCAAAAAGAAGAAATAATTAAACTGTTTGATTTTACGGATGAGCTAAACCAATCAAAAGAATTGCTATCATTTATAACGGAACATCAGGCTTCTTTTAATAAGGAGGCAATTCCCTTTGTTGAGGAGATATGTAAATGGCAAACAAACATTGACGTTACAGCAAAAAAGTTTTTGCCCCAGTTAAATAGTTTAATGAACCAGGCGGAGTTGCCTGAAAAAAATGAAAGCTTACAACTTCGTTTGTCTGCGGCGGGTAAGAATTTTATAGATGCATTGGATGAAATTAAACAGGGCATTAATAAATGCCCCGCTGTAACCGACAGTAAAACTGTTGCTACTGATTTTAATAAATTGTTGTTGAATTTTTATAACAGTATTTGCCTGCATATTCATTTACTGAATAGTTGTAAAAAGGAATTTAGTATGGAGAATTACCGGCAACAGAAAAGATCATTTGTAAAGTTGCCTTTAGCTGCAAATGTTTATGCCGGTAAATCTAATCAAACAAAAAATGAAGGACCTCATGCGGAACTTTATAATTTACTGAAGCAAAAAAGAGATGAAATATGTAATGAAAAAAATACGCCTGTTTACATGGTAGCAAACGGAAATTCTTTAAATGAAATGTGTCGCTATCTTCCACAAACATCAAATGAGCTTAACCAGATTGGTGGATTTGGACCGGCTAAAACAAAACAATACGGTGGTTATTTTTTATCCTTCATTAAGTCATATTGTGATGAAAATAATTTACTGTCAAATATAAGTTCGAGGGAGATTAAGGCGGATAAAAAGAGTAATAAAGTCAATCAAAAAACCGATACAAAAACAGCGAGTTTTCTTTTATACAAAGCAGGTAAATCTATTAATGAAATAGCACTGGAAAGAAAAATTACCCGAAACACCGTAGAGGATCATTTGTTATATTTTATTGGTACCGGAGAGGTGGATATTAATAAATTACTTGATGAAAATAAACAGCAACTGATAAGGGCAGAACTAGAAAAAAAGGCACATACTTCTTTAAAAGAAATTAAGGAAAAATTACCTGATGATATTTCTTATAACGAAATAAGAATGGTAAACGGATCAATGAAAGTATTGACTTAATTAACTTTCAAATAATTTTTATTCATAAAAAGAAATTAACAATCCAAAGTAATTATCTCTCCACCCTTCTACAATATCTTCGTAAGCTTCATCTGGTATATTCGTATGGTTCAATTCTGCTGAAGTGCCCTGCTTATGCGGATGTAGTATTATTGTAACAATAGATTTTTCCTCCTGCTCTCCAAAATACCATTCCTGTACAATTTTTTTCCCTTCTTCAAAAGAGAGGTTTTTTCCTGTTATACTGCCCTCCCACAAGGAGAAATCACTGCCCGGTTCGGTACTCATTTCGGCTTCTTCACCCGTCCATAATTGAATGGTGGCAGGTAAGGTTAGAGCAAGGTAAACGTCTGCCGGTGGGGCCGGGATTATAAAATATTTTTTGAAATCTTTCATCGCTTAAAATTGAACGTAAAGGTAAAATTTGTTTTTGCTTTAACCAATTAAAGCCTGCATGATGCCCCCTGCCCCTATCCCCTGAAGGGGTAATAATAGTTATAGTTTAAAACACAATTAAAGATGCCAATTGGTAAACAGTACAAGAGGGCGATGCAACGGTGCTGCTCATTGCTTCTCTGCCTGGACAAAAAATTTTATTTACTTAGTTAACTATTACTAAGTGTTGATGATAAATATTTACGATGCTGAAGTATTTTTTCTATTTTTCAGTATGAAAGGTTTGTTTATTCTGTTTGTATTTTTTACACCAAATTTAAAAGCACAAATTAATCCGGCCAATATTACGATTGCCCGTGATAGCTTTGGTGTACCACATATTTTTGCTGCTACTGATGCGGCAGTTGCATACGGCCTGGCATGGGCGCATGCTGAAGATGATTTTAATACATTACAGTTAGTGGTTTTATCGGGTAAAGCTAAATTAGGTAGTGCTTTGGGCAAAAAAGGAGCAGAGGCAGATTATGTAGTTAACCTGCTCAGGTGCCGTGAATTAGTAGATGAACAATGGAATACTTTGAGCCCGGATTTTATCAGCCTTATCAAAGGCTATGTGCAAGGCTTAAATGATTATGCAAGGGCTTATCCTGATGAAATAAAATATAAAAAAGCTTTCCCATTTAATGAAAAGGAATATCTCACCGCAACTGTTTTTTCTTTAAGTATTTTTTGCGGTGTTGATAAAGCGCTACCTAAAATTTTAGGTGGTACCATTGGCACTATACCTGGTTTTTCTTCAGAAGGTTCAAATGCTTTTGCTTTTCATCCTTCAAAAACTAATACGGGTGAAGCGTTTCTTGCAATTAATGCACACCAGCCTGTGGAAGGCCCAACAGCATTTTATGAGGCACATGTACAAAGTGAACAAGGATGGAATATGCTGGGTGGTTTATTTCCGGGTGGTTGTCTTATTTTTCATGGCACCAATGAAAACCTTGGCTGGGCCCATACCGTGAACAGCCCGGATAAAATTGATGTGTATCAATTAAAAATAAATCCTGAAAATAAAAACCAGTATGAGTTTGATGGTGCATGGGTGAATCTTGAAGTGAA
>JANMVB010000325.1:0-1957 GCA_031392305.1 Ferruginibacter sp. | reverse complement strand
ACAACATTTTCGCCTGTTGCAGTACCAGTAATGCTTTCACCGGTTTACCATTCAATTAAATTAGTTTCTAATAGTGGAGTTTTAGTTCATTTTTTGCACAGGATGTTGATAGTTTGTAAAAAAATATTTTTTCCTGTTAATAATAAGTTGCCTATTTTCAAACCCTCAATATTTTATGTTCTATCCTTTATCATATCCGGGTATATGATAAATTTCGCTTCAATTTTCTATCCCCTCCCAAAGATTTCAAAGCAGTATCAACAATCAATGTATAATTATTAAACCGTCTTAAACTAGCATTCAATGTTTACATCTACCCTTATTTCAAAAAAATTATTTGCTACTATTTTCTTTGAGAAAATCAGGACAATTAAGCCCCTGCTTTTTCTTTCATTTGTTAGTGTTTTTCTGCTTGGTTCTTTACAGTTAAAAGCACAAAACCCAGGAGACTACAGGAGTGCAACCAATGGTGCAAGGGGCAATTGGGAGGTGGCTAGCTCATGGGAGCGATATGATGGCAGTTTATGGATAACTGCACCACCTCCTTCATCAACTGATGGTGTCATTACCATATTAGGTACAGATTCTATTTTTATCAATGCTAATGTATCCATTGATGAAGCCATTGTACAAAATGGCGGATACCTGGAAGTGAGATCAGGAACGGTTACTATTAACAATGGTTCAGGACCAGATCTTACATTAAATAGTCCGAATGCGATGGTGTGGGGAAACAGTGGATTATTGAATGTCACCAGTGGGGCACTCATTAGTGGTGCAACAGCTAATATTTTTTACAGGGGAGCTACTATGGTAAATAATGGAACTATTAATATTAACACGTTTGATATGTCTCCCGATCCTGGGGCACAAACCATCAACGGGACAGGAACATTTGCTGGTCTCCGGATCAGAAACTCAGCTAATGTTACATTGGGTGGAGATCAAACAATAACCTCTTTATTAGATTTTAATTTTGGCAAAATTATTACCGGAAGCAATAAACTTATATTGAGTGATGCGGCTGGAATAAGCGGCGCAAATAGCTCAAACTATGTAATTGGAACTGTAGAAAGAGAAATTATAAATCCCGGCACAAAAGACTTTCCGATTGGAGATGCCGGTGGATATGCGCCGGTAACGCTCGGCCCAAGTTTTACAGGCACAGGTGCATTGCAGGCAAAGACAGATGCAGGCGACCATCCCAACATCACGGCATCTGGTATTGACCTTAGCAAGAGCGTAAACAGAACATGGACGCTCACTAACAATGGCCTTGCATTTACTGAATGCGATGTTACATTTAACTGGAATACAGGAGAAGTTGATGCAGGCGCTATCCAAACAAATTTTATACTTGCAAAAAAAGATGGCGGCTCATGGACGCTGCCAGCCGGAGTGATACCTGGAACAAATACACTTTATGTAGGAAATTTAACTTCATTCAGTCAATTTCAAATTGGGGAACCGGGACCTTGTGTTGTAAACATTCCTGATGCAAATTTTAAAGCAGCATTGTTGGCGCTAGCTCCTAGTATTGATTTAAACAGCGATGGGGAAATTCAATGTACGGAAGCTGCTGCCTATGCAAGCCCAATAAACGTATCCACCAAAAGCATTACCGATTTAACAGGTATTGAAGCGTTTACTGCTTTGACCTCTTTAAATTGTCAAAAAAATGCAATTACAACCTTAAACGTATCTACATTAACCAACCTTACTTTCCTTGACTGTCAACAAAACGCAATTACTAGTCTTAATATTAATGGATTGGTTAACCTTACCGATCTTAATGTAGCAGTTAACCTTCTTTCAAATTTAGATCTCACTACCAATACCGCATTAGTCAATGTACAATGCGATAATAACAATATCGGCGGCAATTTGAATACAAGTAATAATACCTTACTTTCTTTTTTAGCCTGCTATAACAATCCGATTACAGCTCTCAACTTGT
>JANMVB010000288.1:0-1812 GCA_031392305.1 Ferruginibacter sp. | reverse complement strand
CAAAATGAGAACGAGTCCGAGAGTTCGGACACATCGTGCAATGGATCCGGCCCCTTTTAAAAGGTTAAAAACAGGAATGAGAAAGACAATTCCTGCCAGCAGCTCAATGAGCCATTCTTGCTGTGGAAATGTTGCTACGCCGAAAGTAATGTAAATCGAGGCACTTCCGGTCAGTAAAATGATTCCGGCCTTTCATGTGGGCAAGCGCGATTCCGTCAATACGCATCAATTCATTGAGGACTTGAGCCGGAGGATTGACGGGTCTACCCAGGTTAGTACCGATGCCTGGGGACCCTACAGTCCGGCCATTAGTCGATACTTTGGCAACCGAGCCACTTAGCAGCAATGAATTAGTAATTTTTCCCCCTATTTTATTATCTGTTATAAACGATACACCCTGCAACCTTTTATAGAAATTGAGAAAATAATTCTTACTCTGCCTGATGTCGATATCCCCGAAATTAATTTGCCAGCCCCGTTTTTTTACCTGCAAAAATATGCGGTCAAAGTCACGGAGATCCTGGGTGTTTCCATCTGGCTGAATGGGAATATTATTATCAGTAACGGCTGCAGTGAGCTCCAGGCTGTCGCCGATAAAACCATTGAGTTGTAAATTGAGGTTTGATGTAAGGGCTGCATCCTGGCTGTTACCAAAAGAAATACCACGGCCAAAACTACCATTGTAATTAATGTCACCAAAATCGAACAGGGCATTGCTTTGCTTATTGTTTACCCGGTAAACAAATGGTTTTTCTAAAATGAAATTGTTACGGATACTGTCGAAATTAAAACGGCGGGTAGTGGCATTTAGTTTATAGGGGAAGATGCGGTAACTGATTTTAATACTATCTGCGCCCGGCTTATTGAGCCATAATAAAGTAGCATTTACTTCATCAAGGTTGTATTGGCCGGGCAGCACATTTAAAATAGTAAAAGTACCGGGCACTATGCTTAAAGTATCTATACTGATAATACCGCTTTTAACATTAATATATTTTGTACGAAGATTGGAAAGTGCTGGCGGATTAACCTGCGCTTTTAAGATTTGTACAACACATACGAAAAACAGTAAAAAATATATCCTTAGCAGTTTCAAATCATTCTTTTATAAAACAATGTTTAAAGTTAATGTTTATTGTGTAAGGGGTGCAGAAAGGGAAGCCCCTAAGTGGAGCTGAATACATTGGGTTGTTGGTCAGGAGACCAACAACGGCGTCTAAAATTACTTATCTATTACGTAATTAAAGATCCACATAGGTGTACCGTACAAGTGAGTGACACAACGATGTTGCTCATAGCTTCACAGCCGGTGCAAAAAAATTACATCATTGATTTTACTTTATTTTCGTAGTTTTTATAAACGCTATAACAATAAAATATTGTGCAGCACAATAAGTGAGAATAATCAAAATGTTGCCGAGCATTATTGGGGTGTAAAATTTATTGAGGGCGAGTAGCGAATCGGATAACAAAAACAGCATTGCTCCGATGATAAAATAGTTGTTGGCGGGCTTATTCACTTTTAAATAAATATGTAAACTACCCAGCATCATACAGCATATCACGGTGCCATAAACAAGCACAGGAATTTTTAATTGGCCCAAATAAGGGAAGAGAAATACCAGGAGGCCGCTGCAAAATATCACAGTTAGTATTACGAGGGTCGGTTGCTTTTTTAAATATGAAGGAGCGGCAGATTTTATCCCAAGAAAAAATATAATATAGAACAGGTGCGTTAACAAAAAGCAGGCTAACCCTGCAATAAAATAAATTGGATTGTATGATTCAAATAATAAAAATATATCTCCAAGC
>JANMVB010000242.1:0-6346 GCA_031392305.1 Ferruginibacter sp. | reverse complement strand
TTTTTAAAGCTATTTTAAATACCTTGAATTAAGCTATTTCAACATCTGCGCCTGCATCATCCAACTTCTTCTTTAATTCCTCGGCTGTTGCTTTGTCAACACCTTCTTTAATTGGTTTTGGAGCTGTATCCACTAAATCCTTAGCTTCTTTCAATCCTAAGCCAGTTAATTCTTTAACGATTTTTACTATCGCTAATTTGTTAGGGCCTGCTGCTTTTAAAATTACATTGAAAGAAGTTTTTTCTTCAACAACTGCAACTTCGCCACCGCCGGTAGATGCTGCCGCTGCTACTGCTGCTGGTTCAATACCGTACTCTGATTTTAAAAATTCAGCTAATTCCTGTACTTGTTTTACAGTTAAGCTTACTAAACTTTCAGCTAATACTTTTACGTCTGCCATGATATTTAATTTTTTCCGCCTTCATTGTTTTGGACTCCGGCGGAGTTTTAAAAAAATTTGTTTCTGCCTTTAGTTATCCATCCGGCCAGGAAATGATTTCAATATTTTCAAAGTATAAAACTCTTTAAATTACTCTGCTGCTTTTGCCTCAGGAGCAGTAACATCATCAGTGGTTGCAGTAGGAGCAGATGCTTCTGTTGCAGTTGCAGCTTCCGCTTTTGGTGTTGCGGCTTCTACGGCATGTGCTGTTGCTTCTGCGGATGTCGGTGCAACCTCAGCAATCGGTGATGTTGCTTCGGCTACTGGTGCCGGTTCAGCTTCCGCAGTTGCTTCTTCAGCAGCTTTTGCGGCATCCTTATTTTGTAAAGCACCCATTACCCTTTGTATCGGCGACATTAACAAACCGATCACTTCACCAATCAATTCATTCTTGGTTTTAATTTGGGTCAATGCTTTTAGTTGGTTATCGCCAACAAAAATATCACCGTTGATGAAAGCTGCTTTCAACTCAGGCTTTTCACCTTTGCTTTCTTTCCTGAATCCGCTTAAAATTAAAGCAGGCTCTTTAGGATTTTCGCTGAATAATAAGGCGGTTACATTGTGTAAAGAATCATAAACGCCGGCATATTTTGCAGAATCTAAGCCTTCCAATGCCTTTTTAATGAGTGTGTTTTTTGCCACCCTCATTTCTACCTGCTTGTCAAAGCAATGGCTGCGCAATTTGGTTATTTGGGCCACTGTTAAACTTTCCGTGTCAGTAACATAGAAGTTGCTGTATTGTGTAAACTTACCTTTCAGTACTTCTATTACTTCGTTTTTTTCCTGTTTTGTCATAACAAATATTTTGTGTAAAAGCTAATCCCTCCTGCTTCTACCGTAATTAATTTTGTACCGATTTAGTATCAATTAAAATACCGGGGCTCATTGTGCTGGCCATGCTAACTCCTTTGAGATAAGTACCTTTTGAAGAAGATGGTTTTAGTTTTACGATTGCATTGATCAATTCCTGACTGTTCTCAGCAATTTTTTCAGCGCCAAAACTTACACGTCCGATAGAAGCATGGATAATACCAACCTTGTCCACTTTAAAAGCGATCTTACCACCTTTAACTTCGTTAACCGCATTGGCTACATCGTTGGTAACTGTACCGGTTTTAGGATTAGGCATTAAGTTACGTGGACCTAAAACTTTACCCAGTTTACCAATTTTTGGCATTACAGATGGCGTAGCGATGATCACATCCACTTCTGTCCATCCACCTTCAATTTTTGTAATAAATTCATCGAGCCCAACAAAATCAGCACCTGCAGCTTTAGCAGCTTCTTCTTTATCCGGGGTACAAAGCACCAACACTTTTTTAGTTTTACCTGTACCATGTGGTAAGGAAACAGTGCCACGTATAGCCTGGTCAGCCTTTTTGGGATCTACTCCTAATTTGATATGCAAATCAACAGAACTGTCGAATTTGGTTGTATTTATTTCTTTAACTAAGGTACAAGCATCCTTTAATGAATATGCTTTATTAATATCAACCTTAGCGTTGGCTAATTTTCTTTTTTTAGTAATCATTTGCTAAATTTTAGTGGTTGATAATTAATTTTCCCAGGGGGCTTTTCCGTCAACAGTTAAACCCATGCTACGAGCAGTACCTGCAACCATACTCATTGCGCTGTTTAAAGTAAAGGCATTCAGGTCAGGCATTTTATCTTTTGCTATTTCTTCTACCTGTGCCCACGATACTTTACCCACCTTTACACGGTTTGGTTCTTTACTGCCACTTGTGATTTTAGCAGCTTCCATTAACTGAACTGCAGCGGGTGGAGTTTTAATAACAAATTCGAAAGACTTATCAGCGAAAACTGTGATAAGCACGGGAAGTATTTTCCCTGGTTTGTCCTGGGTTCTGGCATTAAACTGCTTGCAGAACTCCATGATGTTTACACCTTTTGAACCGAGTGCAGGCCCGATGGGCGGTGCCGGATTAGCTTGTCCTCCTTTACATTGGAGCTTGACATAGCCGGTAATTTCTTTTGCCATGTTATAATTTTTTTGGTGATAACGTCCCGCTATCGGCGGAACTCCCAATACAATAAATTCTACTAAGAACTATTTGGGGCGGCGAAGGTAAGGGAATATTTTTAAAAAAGCAGCCTGTTTTACAAAAAAAATCCCAGGGCAACCGGAAAATTATGGGATAGTAAATGTTAAGCGAAATATATCCGCCCGGTAATTCAGGCATAAAATAAAAGGGTAACAGTTTTGTTGTCCAGGCTAAGAAGCAGCTATGGTGATCATCGTTGTGTCACTCACTTGTACCCCATACCATTGTGGATCTTTGATTGTGTTTTAGATAAATACAAAAATTTATTTTTATGAGCAAAAGCAAATTAAAAATCAGTGTTTTACACCCTTCTAAAATATATGTGGAGAATTTAAAACCCTAAACGACCTTACGCAAATCTGGATTTAGTTTTTTGTCTATTTTGAATTTAACGATACATCGAATCAAATAATAAGGGTAACAAGTTTACAAATAAGGCAGGGAAAGTTCCACATTGGTATGCGGTACAAGTGAGTGACACAACGATGATTCCATGGAAATCAAATGTTCGGGCACTACGCTTTTTTTAATAAGCAAAATTATTCTACAATACCAATATGCCACTTGCCTCCATTGTTATTTCTTTCTTCGGCTCTTTAATGGCTGCAATTTCAGCCGGGGTTTTTCCTGCATCTTCGGCATAATGCCTCAGCATTTCTATCGAGGTCTCTTTAAAGGTGGCAATACCCTGGGCCACAATAGTTTTACCATTCATTGCAAGGGGAACCATAAAGGAATGATCTTTCATTTTTATCATCATTGGCCCTTTGGCAGTTTCCATTTTCAACCAGCACCCTTCCATCTTACAAATTTCTGCTACTTTGCCTTGCACTTTAACTTCCGCTGTGGATTTATCTGCCAGAATGGTTGTTAGTTCATCTGCCTTTACTGCGCCTTCAATAGTTATTTTTTGCCCAAAGGTCATGCCCTTGTTAGCGGGGCCTTTGGGTGGTTGTGCCAATAAAGAAACAGCTAACAACAAAACGGGAATTAAAAAAAGCAGCTTTTTCATAATTATATATTTACCTGTTTAAATAAAAAAAGCCACATCATGTGGCTTCATAAATATTATCCTAATTTTTCTACCTGCATATAATTCAATTCCACTGGTGTGGCCCTCCCGAATATTTTTACCTGTACTTTTAATTTTTTCTTTTCATCATTTACTTCCTCTACCATTCCATTAAAGTCGTTGAACGGACCGTCAATGATCTTGATTGTTTCTCCAATAATAAAGGGCTCACTCATAGTGATACCACCGCCTTCACCCAATTCATCAACTTTACCGAGCATTTTATTTACTTCTGCCTTACGCAAAGAAATGATATTACCTTTACTTCCCTTGCCGTCAGTTAAAAAGTGCATTACATTGCTGATATTGCTGATATGCTGTACCATATCATCATTTAGCTTATTATCAGCAACCTCAATCATTACATAGCCAGGGTAGAAATTCCTTTCTCTCATAACCTTTTTACCAGCTTGTACTTTATATACTTTTTCAACTGGCAAAAAAATCTGTTTAATAACCTCTGCCCAGCCATTGCGTATAATATCCTTATCAAGGTATTCCTTAATCTTACGCTCCTTGCCACTCACAACACGAAGTACGTACCATTTACTTTCTTTATCCTGTACTATTGTTTCTTCCATTATGAATTTGACTTAAATAAAGAATAAATAAATTTTAGGGAACCGTTTGCTACAAAATCCATTAACCCAACAATGGCCGTAATGAATAGGGTAGCTCCTAACACAATCATAGTTGATTGCTGAAGTTGCTCCCAACTTGGCCAGGTAACTTTTTCGACAAGTTCTTTGTAAGAATCTTTTAAATATGCTGTGAGTTTGTTCATAATAATTAATTTGCTAATTAGCTAATGTGCTAATGCGCTAATTTTAAAAATGTGCATTTACCATTAGCAAATCAGCACATTATCAAAATATCACATTTTCAGCACGGGAACTAGGATTCGAACCAAGATCAAAGGTTTTGGAGACCCGTATGCTACCGTTGCACCATTCCCGTATGCCCCTATCCCCTAAAGGTGGACAAGGAATAAATAAATAACTTTAAAGAACTTTTTAAAAAGCAAAGTACCCAAGCTGAGCCTAAGTACTTTGCAAATTTATATTAAACTTCCCAAACTCCCCTTTAGGGGATGGAGGTTATTTTACTATTTCCGTAACCTGTCCAGCACCAACTGTACGGCCACCTTCACGAATCGCAAATTTCAAACCTTTTTCCATAGCAATTGGTTGTATCAACACTACATTTAATGAAGTGTTATCACCAGGCATCACCATTTCAGTTCCGGCGTTCAAAGTAACTTCACCAGTTACATCTGTAGTACGGAAATAAAACTGTGGACGGTATTTGTTAAAGAACGGAGTGTGACGTCCACCTTCTTCTTTGCTTAACACATAAACCTCACCTTTAAATTCTGTGTGCGGAGTAATTGAACCTGGTTTGCAAAGCACCATACCACGACGGATCTGGGTTTTTTCAATACCACGTAACAATAAACCTGCATTATCACCAGCCTCACCTTCGTCAAGCAATTTTTTAAACATTTCAACACCAGTGACGGTAGATGTTAATGGCTTTTCCATTAAACCTACAATCTCAATTCCTTCACCCACTTTAATACGTCCTCTTTCAATACGACCGGTAGCAACTGTACCACGGCCCGTAATTGAGAATACATCTTCCACACTCATAAGGAATGGCAAATCAACTAACCGTGGGGGTAATGGAATGTAACTGTCAACTGCATCCATCAACTCGTCAATTTTAGCTACCCACTTTTCTTCACCAGCCAATGCGCCAGTTGCAGAACCCTGTATAATTGGTGTATTATCACCATCAAAACCGTAAGAAGTTAACAACTCACGAATTTCCATTTCAACTAATTCTAATAATTCCGGATCGTCAACCAGATCAACTTTGTTCATGAAAACAACAATTTGAGGTACACCAACCTGGCGGGCCAACAAAATGTGTTCTTTAGTTTGTGGCATAGGTCCATCAGTTGCAGCAACAACAAGTATTGCCCCATCCATTTGAGCAGCACCTGTAATCATGTTTTTCACATAATCAGCGTGACCAGGACAATCAACGTGGGCATAATGACGTAAAAGTGTTGCATACTCAACGTGTGCTGTATTGATCGTGATACCCCTTTCTTTTTCTTCGGGAGCACCATCAATATCATCGTAATTTTTTTTCTCCGCCAAACCTTTTTTAGACAAAACATCGGTTATAGCGGCTGTTAATGTTGTTTTACCATGATCTACGTGACCGATAGTACCAACATTTAAATGGGGTTTATCCCTTTTGAATGATTCTTTTGCCATTTTTATTTTTTTAAATTTTTATTTGTAATGGTGGTTGATATTTAGAGTCTATAACCGACGACTTATAATATTGAGCCATCAGTGAGAATCGAACTCACGACCCCTTCCCTACCAAGGAAGTGCTCTACCCCTGAGCTACGACGGCTTGTTATAGAGAAAGTGAATGAATTCACACTCATTGTTTTTAATTTTAAAAGAACTTTTGTTACTGTTCTGACAAACCGGCGCTAATTTTCGAGATTCTCTACTTCTACTTGACAGCGATTTACCGTGAATATATTGAGCGGAAGACGAGGCTCGAACTCGCCACCTATAGCTTGGAAGGCTATCGCTCTACCAAATGAGCTACTTCCGCTTAAAAATTGAACATTTGAAAATGGCTCAATTTGAAAATTAAACCATTAGCAATTCTACTCTAATTTAAAGAACTAAAAATGTTATTTATTGAGCAATTATTACATTGAGCAATTTTACATCTTCCTGTGGG
>JANMVB010000154.1:0-2999 GCA_031392305.1 Ferruginibacter sp. | reverse complement strand
CAATAAAAATCTTTGTATAAATTATTTTGCAGGTGAAGCTCGTGCAAGGTGGCAAAGGAAACATCTTCCAAACCTGTTTTATATTTTATTAACTGGTGCAGCCAGCGTTCAAATTTTTTGCCTTCGTACAAGCCAAATTTTTTTCTTACCCGTTGGTATTTGCCTACAATCCCACCCCTGCCATCATTAAATTCTTCAACCGGAAGCGAACGGATAATGCTGTCTATTTCCTTAGCCTGGTAGCCAATGCTTACCATCATGCCTGCAATTGCTCCGGCAGATGTGCCTGCTATTTTTTCAATTTGGTGCAATACACCAGCCTTCTCTAATTCGCTGAAAGCCCCTGCATACGCCAGTCCACGAACCCCGCCACCTTCCAACACCAGGTTTTTATATTGGGGTGCTTGTTGCGCTAAACTTAAAAAAGGAAGAAGTAGCAGGAGGGTAAAAAATTTTAACATGCCTTAAAAATAAAATAATCCGCCAAGAAGAAAAGTTAAAAACCGGTAAATTGTATGAGTGGTAAATTATAAAGACAAGCATTTCTTTAAACGTATATACATGCTTTACAATCTAATTTTTGTTGCGCTTGCAGATAAGCCCTGGTCAACATCGTTGTGTCACTCACTTGTACCGCATACCAATGTGGAGCATTTCCCGTAATATAGATGAGTAATAATAAGTGCTTTATATTTTATAGCGGTGTATTGAATTAATCCCAGATATTATCCAACATTACATCAGCCGAGCAATCGGAATCTAAATGTAAAGTAAATGGAATAGAAGCTGTGAATGGCTCCATAATATACTTTCCATCTTCTTTAAGCAGATTTATCTCTATTTCCTTTTTATCAACATCTACGATTAAATAGTAAGGGATTTTTTGTGACTGATAAATAAAGAATTTTGTATTCCGGTCTTTTAACATGGTTGAAGGCGACAAAACTTCTACTACTAAATGTGTCGTTTTTTCAAGATTTTTTTTATCCATTTCCGGATTACAGACTACCAATAAATCTGGTTGCAATACAATATCGTCTGAAATTTTATAATCTAAAGGCAAGAAAACTTTGCAATTGCATTTGCTGTTTTTCAGCGCAGCTTTCAGTGCCGAATATATATTGCCTGCCACTTCCTGGTGGCGTAACCTTGGCAACGGGCTCATGGCATAGGGAATGCCTTCTATCAATTCCCATTGGCCCTCCCATCTTACATAATCCTGGTAAGTATAATGTGGCAATATTTTAACTGGTGATGACATTGCAACAAATTTACAGCATTTAATTTAACGCCAATAACACCTGCCAGGCTTCATAAAGTTTATTTTTATTCAATAATTCCTTTGCATAAATATGCAACTCCTTTTCCATTTCAAAAGGATCAATGGAATAATATTGTACAATATTTTTGAGCCTGTCATCTTCAAAGGCAGGGTCAATAAAAGGCATTTCATTTACATTGGCCAATTTGCCGAGGTCATTTCCACACAATATTTTACTGGCACGAATATCTCCGGGTAAAGCATCAATTCCTATCCCCAGGTGGGTATTAGGCTTAGCCACTTTAAACAAATTATTTTTATCCACTTTGCAATACCAATCGCCGCCCAGCCTGGCTACATGATGCAATTTGGTTTGATCTATCCTATTATTTTCATCAAGGATACTTTCATCAATATGCATGCAAAACACTTCGCAAATAACAAGGGTACCTGCACCACCTTCTGTGCCCAGGTGTTTTATCTCCAGTACTTTACATTCCAGTTTTACTTTACTCTCTTTTACCATGGGTGGTGCTACCATGGTGGCTTTTTGCTCAGTAAATCCGGCTTTAATAAATTCGTTCATGCCTTTAGGATATTCACAACTTGCAAGGGAAGTTTGCTGCACCATATCATAGTCCACTATATTAATCACCACCTCCTTTACTGCTTCTACATTTTGCAGTGAATGTTTGGTGGTATTGTCCCTCACTCTTCTGGCGGGTGAAAATATTACCACGGGTGGGTTGCTTGAAAAAAGATTGAAAAAACTAAAAGGTGATAGGTTTACATTTCCTGCTTTATCAATAGTAGATGCAAAACATATTGGCCGTGGCGCCACAGCATGCTGAAGGTAGTTTTGTACTTCAGCGGGGGGGATTTCGTTTAAATTGATTGATAACATTAGTGAGGTTACGTGTTACGGGTTAGGTTTGTTGTTTGATTTTTCTGTTATTTTGGTTACGGGTTTACGGATTTACGGGTTTGATTTGTTTTTCGATTGTTCTGCTTTGTTTTGTTTTAAGTATTTCATAAGGTTTCCAATTTGGCTACCTAACATTCTGCAAAATTCAATAATACTTTGAGCTTCTTCTTTGGTGCTGTAATTTACTTTTAATGAAAACAGTAAACAATTTCTTACCTCACCACAAGAGCCTTTTGCAAATCTTAAATACCTGTAAAAATCATTGTTATTGCTATATTCAAATCCTTCGGCAATATTATTTGATCTAAATAATACCGCCCTTTTTACCTGATCTTTAAAAGAAAAGTCTTTTGCTATTTTTGAATTTGAATCACATAACAGATAAACCATTGATCCTAATTCCTGCGCATTTTCCAAATCTCTAAATCTGCAAAAGAAACAATGGTAGCCATACTGTACAGAATTTAATAATAATAAAACATACCTAACCCGTAACAAAACCTAAATCTAAATTTTCTTCAACGCCAAAATACTAAAATCACTTTCCTCCCTCACAATTGTATTGGTAAGTATTCCCAGGGCATCAATTTCCATTTCAACAACATCGCCTTCCTGTAGCCACTGTTCATTATAGTTAGGATCATTTAATTTACCGGTACCATTCAATTCTAAAAAGCAACCGGTGCCTACCGTGCCGCTGCCAATAATGTCACCCGGAAAAAGATTAACACCATAACTGCAACGTTCTATTATTTCAGCAAAGGTCCAGTCCATATCACCCAGATTTCCTTCACTTACCTGCTGATCGTTTAC
>JANMVB010000137.1:0-17568 GCA_031392305.1 Ferruginibacter sp. | reverse complement strand
TACAAACATGTCTGCATCTTTATTGTAATCAAATTTGTCTTCGTTTTTTCTAAAGCCTTGTGTAATTGATGGATTTAGTTTTGCTACTATTTTAATATTTTGCTCACTGGTTAGCTGAATATTTTCCTTTCCTGAGTAGGCGGCGTCGCCGATAATGGTGTCAACTTCAATTCCATTTTCCTGACTAATTTCTAAAAGTGCAGGCAGCTCCGGTCCGTCACCTTTTTCACCTGATGTTACCACTGCGGCAGTTATTATCCGCTCTTCCACCATGGCTAAATGGGTCTTATAACCAAAGAATGAACTCTCTGCGGATTTATGACCTCTTTTGGCATCCTCTTCTTTTGATAACACAATATTTTCTTGAGTGTCTTCAACCATTTCACTTAAGATATTTAATTTTTCTTGTACCGCAGGAATTGAGCTGATGGATGGCTCTTTCTCAACCATCTCTTTAAGTTCTTTACAATACGCTAACTCCTTTTCTAAATCATTGTCAATATTTTTTTCTGGCATGCACTGCTTCCAATCTTCATGGTAGAGATAAATAGTTTTCCTAAGTGCTTTGAGCGCTCTCTGATCTTCCGCAGAAGATTTTCCTTTGGTACAATCAAATTATAAAGCGAGCTATAAGCAATAAATTGAAATTCTACTTGTTGTATCAGCATCTACATTTAGTTTTTGAATCTGATACAAAATACAAAAGGGAGTATAAAAACTTTCGTTTTTTTACTCCCTTTTGTTAATAAGTCGAAAAAGACTTTTTCAGTGCCCTCGGTAATTTATGTACCCTTTTTTTATTTCATTAAAAAAATTAACTTAAAACAAGTATCCGTACAGGAGTAGTTACAATCACCGAGTTATCGTCAAGGGTAATTAAAAAATAAAATCGCCTCGCAAGTTCTGCATTAGCTGTAGCTGCCGGATTAGAAACTGGCACTACCGGAAATTTTGTAAAATACTCAGCAATACTTGTAGTAAATGTAACAGTAGTTGCACCTACTACAATAGGAGCTACTACATAGTCTCTACCAATTCCCTGTATATCTGTATAATTTGTGCTTGCTGTTATTTTTGTTATTTCTTTAATTTTTCTTCCACTACCGGTGGGAATGCTTAATACAATTTGTATTGCCCCACCACCACTTAAAGAAGTTGTAACAGTAGGATCTGGCCTGTATGCAGTCGCATTAGTTACTGTCACCGATACTGCAGGCCTTGTATCTGACAATGGGCCAACTTCTTTCTTGCAACCAAACATTAAAGTTGCTATCAAAATCAAACCAGCCAGTTTATTAATCTTATTATTCATGTTATAATTTTTATACAGTTAATATTATAGTATTATAATGCCCACCATACTTTTACATCGGTTTTAGGCCGTGGCTGGGGAGCATTGGGGTTTCTTGCTAATTCTGCCGGTGTATAAGGCAAACGTGTTGGTACCACATTTGGATTATCACCTACTGCATTAAGAGGGAATGCAAGTACCGGGAAACCTGTTCTTCTATAATCATTGAATGTTTCAATTCCATTCCCTATCCAGGCAAAATATTTTTGAGTAATTATCTGGTTCAGTTTTTCAGCATCAGTACCAGTTAGAGTAACTACAGCAGGGTTTGTTGCAAAATAATTATCAATTTCAGGTACAGTCATTCCAACCTTTAACATAGATGCCTTAATACCTGCCCTGTAAAAACTATCTGCTGTTATAGGTGCTGTAACCCCTAATGTTAACATTGCTTCTGCAAAAATAAAGTTAACCTGGAAATTTGTTAGCAGCCTTATTGGGGCTTCTCCTCCCACCAGGCCTGTTAAGTAAGTATTATACTTTGACCTTGTAGCAAGGGCCGGCGCCGGGGTAGTGGAACCATTATTAAATGAAGTGAATGCGCCCCCGGGCTTTGTGAAAAACTTTGATAACCTTACTGTATCGTTTAAACTTCTGGATAAAGCCAAAAGCCTTGAACTTAACATCTGGTCACCAGTTCTTAAATTGTTATTGAAATCAAAAATGGGATTACGGTTTCCAACAGCGGAACCAAATGGCACTTCAAAATCTAAAGCATTGGAATTAATGAAATTATCAGCTGTTAAAACAGTTTGTATAGTTGATTTTGCTAAAGCTGAGTTTTTGTTTCGAATTTGCAAGGCAAATTTTAGCAACAATGTGTTGCCCATTCTTTTCCATTTAGCCAAATCACCCCGATAAATTATATCATCTGCTGCTGGTTTTAAAACACTTGTTTTATCCAAATCGGCCATACCATCCTTTACGAGGTCGAAAAGGCCCATAATACCTAAGGTTACATTCCCCTGGTAGATATCTTCCTGTTTATCAAACCTGGGTGTTTCAAATCTTAACCCCTTGGCTGCCTGTGAATAAGGAACATCGCCCCATACATCAGTTGCCATAGAAAAAACATAAGCCATTTCTAATTTTGCAATACCAGAATAAGCAGGGCTTGTGGTGCTATACTGATCAATTAAAACCTGCAGGTTATTAAGCGTGTTTCCATAAACTTCTAAACTCCATTGATTATCGAAAGAGCCATCTAAATTATAAACATCATAGGCGGCAGACTGATTTGCAACTCCTGCGATATGTTGAACAATAACAGATGTCGCCCTGTTTAAATCATTAGCGTTTGCAAATGCCATCCCAATAGTTGTATTTGGCAAAAGTACATTGGGAGGAACCTGTAATGGATTGTTGGGCGTATTATTAACGTCGAGAAAATCTTTGTTGCAGGATGCAAAACCAATAGCTGCAATTATAATAAATATTGAGACTTTTTTCATGCTAAATGTATTTTTAATTACAGTGATATTTTTAGATTAGCTCCTACTGTTCTGGCATTGGGGGCACTTTGCAATTCAAGGCCCCTTATATTACCTGCACCTTGTGTATTAACAGCGGGATCTATGATACTATTTGGAGCAACATAAAATAGATTTCTTCCGAAAATCGAAAAGCGGATTCCACTTATTCGCATTCTCTTAACTATATCCACTGGCACATCATATCCGATTGATACTTCCCTAAACCTGAAAACAGTAGCGTCGTACACATTAAATTCACTTTGTAAACCTCCCAATACTCCCCAGTAAGTTTGTGCAGGAATTTGAATATTATTTGGAATATACTTACCACTTCCGGCTGGAAATTCAATAACTCCTTCAAGAATCCTTGGCAAATCCCTGTCAACACCTGTTATATCCAATACACCTCTTGCTTTATATATGCCAGAAGTAAATGATAAAATTTGACCACCTTTTGTAAAATCAAAAGTTGCTGAAAGGCTAAAGTTTTTATAAACAAAATTATTTGTAAACCCAATTGAATAATCAGGATTAGGATCGGCAAGTACCTGACCAGCAACAGTTGGCTGATAAAGACCCGTTGTTGGATTTATTAATCGTTGTCCGGCTGCATTTCTTGGAATTACCCCACCCAAAATTACCCCATGAGCATATCCTACTTTTAAAGAAGGAATTGATCCTGTAAATGCATTACCGGTTATTGAAAAACTTGTAATGCCCGGAGATATAGAAACCACTTTGTTCCTTATCCTGGTATAATTACCAGAAACATCCCACCGGAAATCTCTTGTGGTAACCGGGGAAACAGTAAGTAATAATTCTATGCCCTTATTGGTTATTTCTCCAACATTGGTTGTTTTACTGGAATAACCTGTTGATGGCGCCAATGCCACATTTATAATTTGATCGGTACTTTTCTGATCAAAATAAGCAACATCAAGTGTTACTTTATTTCTAAAAAAACCTAGATTGACCCCTACTTCATAAGAAGTAGTAAATTCAGGTGAAAGAGGTTCCACCGGTGCTATTCTTGAACTTGTAGCAAATCCTGCTGTTGATCCCAACGGAAATGCAAATGCAGCAACATTATTGCCATACGCCCCAGGAACGTACACATTTGCAAGTTGATACGGCTCTGCATCCCTGCCAACCTTCGCTACACTTGCCCTTATTTTACCATAATTAAATACATTAGAATTCATTTTAAACGCATCGGTAAACACAAAACCTGCTGTTGCTGAAGGATAGAAATAAGTATTCTTTGAAGTAGGCAAGGTGGATGATTTATCGGCCCTTCCTGTTAACTCAAGAAAAAGATAATTATTGTAAGCAAAAGAAGCTTGCGCATAATAACCCAATAACCTGCGGGTAGTGCTTGTTTCTGACGAACCGTTTGTTAATACAGTTGCATTGTTGATATTGTAAAACCCAGGGAAAGCTAAATTATCACCCTGCAAAAATGTAGATTGAAATTTCCTTTGATTAATATTCTGACCAACTAAAGCAGAAAAATTAAGGTTGTTTAATAAAAAATTATTCTTCTTCGCAGTTATAATCAAGTCACCATTTATTTCACTTCTAAATATCGTGTTTTCTATAATTTGACCTGCCGGGTTCCTTATAGAAGTTACTGCATATACCTGCTTTCTTCTATCAGTATAAGCATCCAGACCTACGCGGTAATTTACACTTAACCAACTATTAAAATCATAACCAATATTTATGTTTCCTAAAAATCTGTATAAATTACTTTTTGTTGTATTCTCGTATGCTCCAAAATATGGATTTTCAGCATTTGCAATGGGGAAATTATTTGCACCTGTAATTGTTTTGTATGTACGGTTAGTTTTGTAAGAAGTAAGGTCAATGCTCCTTGCCAAACCTGCCAATACACCTAACGCACTTCCTCCGTTCCCTCCAACAATTCCATCCTGCACTGTGTTTGTAAAAGTAAAAGATCCACCCAGGCGAATTTTATCTCTTAAAACTGTATTAGCACCAAACTTAACATTTGTCCTTAAAAGCCTGTTATTAAGTAAAATTCCTTTATTATCCGTTCTTCCTATTGAAAAATTATAGTTCTGCTTTACGTCACCACCATTTAATACCAGGCTATTATCAATGATAGAACCCTGTTCAAAAAAATCTTTAATATTATTAGGATAGGCCCTGTAATCCACTGCTGCGCCACCTACAATTAATCCATTGGCTACTGTTGGTGTGGTGCCAAATTTTGGTCCCCAGGAATTTCCTGTGGTCGATGAATTGTACACACCCAAAGTTCCTTGTCCATAATCATTTTGAACTTTTGGAAGGCCCGTTGCTGTTTGTATGGCATACCCTGAATTAACTATTATATCAACTCTTCCCTTGTTACTGCCTTTTTTGGTGGTAATAATTATTGCACCAGCTGCAGCCCTTGATCCATATAAAACAGAAGCTGCGGGCCCTTTTAAAATATTTATAGATTCAATATTGTTTGGATCTATATCTGCTGCCCGGTTTACCGGCTGGTTATCAAATAATGTGTTGGAAGTTCTGTCAACATCATTGCTTATTGGAATACCATCCACTACAAACAAAGGCTGGTTATTTCCATTAAAAGAAGTAATACCCCGTATATTAATATTGGTAGATGCTCCTGCTGCCCCACTTGCGCCGGTAATATTTACACCGGCAACTTTACCTTGTAGTGCATTTATAACATTTACCTCTCCCCTGTCGGCAATTTGGTCGCCTCTTAAGGTTTGAGTTGCATAGCCTAATGAACGTTTATCCCTCGTAATTCCCAAAGCCGTAACTACTACCTCTTGCAATTTTTTATCGGCGGAAACCATTGTTGCATTTACAGTATTGCCATTTACAGCAAGTGTAAGCGTTTCAAAATTTACAGATGTAAATAGTAAGGTTTTAATTACAGTCGGAATAGTAAGCCGGTAGCTACCATTTTTATCCGTCATGGTGCCATGTTTGCCATCATTAGTGGAAATGGAAATACCCTCCAAAGGAGTTTGTTTTTCATCTGTTACCGTGCCGGTAACGGACCTGTCCTGAGCAGTTACACTTACTACTATCAGTAGTGCCATTGTCAGTGATACAATGAATTTTCTCATGTGCGATTTTTGTTTTGGTACTCAAAAAATAGATGCGAATTTTTAAACCCAGGTGAAGTGAAATTATTTAGGACCTCACGCTATGCTAAGTAAAATTTATTTTTAATCACGAAAGTTTTATAGAATTTTAATAACACTGGATTTTTATAAATAAATATACAAAGCTGTCAAATTTACCATCATTTATGACATTTAACAGATTCATAACGCTGCATTTTTAAAAAGGTTGTTTAAACCAACGACAAATTTTACATTAATGATGTTATTAACCAAAAATAATTTGAATATACTTTTGAATACCAAAGAAAGTGCACTTTAAAGTAAAATCATTCAGAAGAAACAGCAACTTGTTTTTTATTGTTTAATAATAAAACGGGCAATAATATTAAGTTGGTAACAGTAGCCACAAATAATGTAACAGAAGTTAACCATCCCAGTGCTATTGTGCCACCAAAGCTGCTAAAACAGAAAATAATAAAACCTGCTATTAAAACCAATGAGGTATATACAATGCTTAATCCTGTATGTTTAATGGTAGCTTTTACGGTAGCATCAACATTATAATTATATACAGGTAATTCCTGTTTGTAATTAATCAGAAACCGAATGGTAATGTCGATTGCAATGCCCAATGCCACACTAAATACCAGTACAGTGGATGGCTTTAAGGGAACACCCACCCAGCCCATTATGCCTGCTGTAATAATTAATGGAATTACATTGGGTATTAATGAACAAAACAAAATTCTTACTGATTTAAAAAGATAAAGCATACAAAGTGAGATAAGAAGGAATGCCCAAAAAATACTCTCTTTGAGACCACTGATAATAAAACTACTCCCTTCTAAAAACGTAATACTGGTGCCGGTAAGCTGAACCCTGTATTGGCTGGAATCAAATAATTCACCTGCCCTTTTTTCAACTTTTTTTAAAATTTCAGGAAGTGCTTTTGTACCAACATCTGCCATACTTACGCTTAACCTGGTAGTTTGCCGGGTACTATCCATAAAAGAAGATAGCATCCTGGAGAAATTATTGTTACCCCCGCTATCGCTTTTATTGGGCCGTAAATATTCTCCCACAAAGGCGCCGTCAAAAGTATTGGGCAATAAATAATTTGTAGAATCGCCTTCGTAGAAAGCCTGCTTGGCAAACTTTAATCCTTCACCCAGGCTCAGGGGCCTGCTCATTTCTTTTTGCTCCGCAATAAACTGTGCCAGCGAATCAATTTTTTCAAATACAGCCAGTGCTCTCATACCTGCTAACCCGTTTCTTTTTTTTGTGTCAATCACAATTTCAAGTGGCATCACACCTTTAAAATTTTTTTCAAAAAATTTAAGGTCAGTATATATTTTATCAGTCTTTGGCAAATCATCTACAATAAAGGCAACGGTATTCAATCGTAAAATTCCGATGATAGAAAATATCATTACCACAGCCGTTGTAGCATACACTGTTTTTGTATGGTTCACCACCCATTTTTCTACCTCCAGTAAAAAACCAGTAATCAGTTTATTATTCAGGTATTTTATTTGCCTTGGCTTGGGTGCCGGTAAATAACTTAAAACGGCCGGTAATAAAATAAATGAAATAACAAAAATCAACATGATGCTTATACCAGCCACCACACCAAATTCCTGCAGGATAGCACTTTTAGTTAAAGCGAACACAGCAAAACCAATGGCAGCAGAGATATTACAAAACAACGTAACAATACCCATCTTGCTCACCATGTCAACAAGCGCCTGGTATTTATCACCACTCTTTATAAAAGATGCATGATACTTATTAATAAAATAAATGCAGTTGGGTATTCCAATTACAACTACAAGCGGTGGTGTAAGTGCTGTAAGCAGGCTTATTTTATAACCGCATAAATACAATAACCCCAGGCTCCACACAACGCCCAAAATAACCACCAGTAAAGAAAGCAGCATGGTGCTGAAAGATCGAAAAAATAACAAAAGGATCAATGCACTTAAAATAAGCGAACCAATCAAAAATATTTTCATCTCCTTTTGCAGGCGGTCAGCCACCACAGTCCTTATCAGGGGCAGGCCGCTCAAATGCGATTTAATATTTGTAACAGCATCAAAATTTTTTACCGCCAGTATTATGTCTTTTACAATTTGGGTACGTTTGGGAGAATTTAGAGAGTCCTTATTAATGCGCACGCCCATCAGGTAGGCATTGCTGTCAGCATTGTATAAAAGTGATTTGTAAAAAGGAAGATTTAAAAAAACATTTTTTGCAGAATCCAGTGCAGCCTGGGTATTAATTTCATTGGTGAATATTTTTACAGCAAGTAGTTTTTCAGTAACCGGGTTTTTTACCAAATTTACAGCCGAAGGAATACTTAAAACATCCTCAACATCACTTACTTTTTTAAGTTCCTGTTGCAGGGTAGCATAAGCTTTAAAATTATCCAGTTTAAAAAGGCTGTCTATTTGCACACCTATCACCAATACATTACCATCATCACCAAATTTTTCCCGAAAGGCTTTATATTCTTTGTATTTTGAATTATCCGTAGGAATTGCCCTTGCAAACTCATAACTAAGTTTAACTTTAGCGGCAAAAAAAGCCATCGTGGCTGTAACCGCAGCTAACAATATTAAAAGTGGTAAGCGATATTTAATTACAAATACTCCTAAACGTTTCCACATAGTAAACTGAGGATTTTAAAATATTTTTATAAAAATAAAATATTTGCAAAGAAAGACTTTTTAAAGTTACAGGCATCCTATTTCAAAACGGTTTTAAATACAGTTTTTGTCCAAACTAAAAAAGCAATGGTCATCATCGTTGTGTCACTCACTTGTGCCGCATACCTATGTGGAGCTTTGCCCACATAATAATTAGAAAACAATATTTATTAATCCATAATTAATATCTTTCACCGCATGGTGAGCTACATGAATGGTCAAAACGCAATTAAAGTTCCCCAATGGTATTCAGTACAAGAGGGCGATGCAACAGTGCTCCACATAGCCTCTGTGCCCGGACAAATAATTTTTTGCACGCTTTTATCAGTTGTACAGTATTGATAAAATGAATGTAATGTAAAAGTATTCACCACAGAATTGGGTATGACATATAAAACGAAAGGCATAGTATTACGTACCATAAAATATGGTGAAACAAGCGTGGTAGTTACCATATTTACTGAATTATTTGGCATACAAACTTATATGGTAAACGGAGTTCGTTCTGCTAAAAAATCTGCTGCAAAAGCCAATCATTTTCAGCCCGCTGCAATGTTGGAAATGGTAGTGTATCACAATGAGCAAAAAGCGATGCAGCGTATAAAAGAATTCAGTTGGAATTTTTTATACCAGCAAGTGTTAAGTGATGTAATTAAAAACAGCATTGCATTGTACATGGTAGAGCTGATGCAGAAATGTTTAAAACAACCCGAAGAAAATACGCCGCTTTTTTATTTTTTTGAAGATATTTTAATGCAACTTGATACAGCGGATAATGCAGTTACGGCTAATTTTGCGCTTTTTTTTACATTGCAGTTATCAGCCTTTTTAGGGTTAAAGATGCAGGATAATTACGATGATGAACAAAATATACTTGATCTTGAAGAAGGGGTTTTTGTAGCCACCAAACCAGCCCATCCGTATTTTATCGATGGTGAAAATGCATTATGGACTTCCCAGTTATTAAAAGTAATGCAGCCGCAGGAGTTAACCACTTTTAAAATGCACCATGCTACCAGGAGAAGATTGTTATTGCATTACCAGGATTATTATGCCTTACACATTTCGGATTTCGGGCAAATGAAAACCCTTGCTATTTTGCATGAAGTACTTTCACCCTGATAGTTGTATTTTTATTTTGAATGCATGTAATGAAAACCGATTTCATCATTATAGTATTCGCCTTGCCGATGAACTATCAGTAATTATTAAATTTTCAACATTTTCAATTAGCACTATGCCGGGTTGCTTTCCTTTTTCAAAACTACCCAGGGTATCCTGCATCTGCAATGCATTGGCACCGTTACTGGTAGCCCATTGCAACAATTCATCTATTTTAATATTGCCATTCGTTTCGGTATAAATTGTTTTAATTTCTTCAAACAGGTTTAGCTGGTGATTGCTTGCATAACTGTCTGTACCCAATACAATCTTGCAATTATTTTTTCTTAAAAGTTTAATGGGTGGGGTGCGGTCTTCAATATATTTATTGGCATTAATGCAAAGGCAATAAAACAGGTCGCCTTTAGAAGATAAATAATGTTTGTGGGCAAATGCAATGTCATCTTCACTAATAAAAGTATTGTGTACCAAAATGACAGATTGATTATTGCTAAAATAAGGCAGCCAGCTTTGCAGGCTTGATTTACCGGTAGCAGCAAATGCTGAAATATCAATTCCAAAATTTTTATACAATGATAAAAAGCCTCCGCTCTTATTCAGGTATAATTCATTTTCCGCCGCACATTCCTGGTTGTGAAGGGTTATCAGTTGTTTTGCAGTAAGTGTATTGAGATGGCTAAAAAGTGTTTTGGATACACTATAGGGCGCATGGGGAGAAAGTGTGGTGTGTTTATTTAGTTGCTTTGTAATAAATTCAGTAAATAAATTGAGCGAATCAGCCATTCTAAGCGGTGCCTTGGCGTCAGTAAAGCCGCTGGCTTCAATAAAATTATGCCAGCGAAGTTTACTGCTTTCTTTTATTATGATTGAATCTGAAGTATTACAAATATCACCCACTGCTACAGTACCGCTATTATACATTTCCTTCTCAGCGTTTTTCATTGCTGTTTCCTTTAAGCTATTTAACTCCTCGCAGTCGGGTAGGGATACCGAATTGTTTTGATTGGTTTCCCTCTTCCTCATTACTTGTTGCACAAATTCTACCAGCCCTGTTTTTTCTGGTATTACCTCTTTAAGATGGCTTAACTCCAGGTGGCAATGCGCATTGATAAAGCCCGGGCATAATATGCCATTAAAAGATTCTATTCCATCGCCTGCATCAGTTTTATCAATAACCTCAAGTACAACTCCTGCGTTATTGGTTATTAATACCTGGCAGGCTGATAAAAAATTATATCCGTTAAAAATGTGGCTGGCTGTGAATTTTCTGTACAAAATGATTGGTTGATATAATGTAAATTTGCCGCCTGCTTTAAAACCAGCTTTATTAAAAATGCTGATGGGGTTTTGGCAAAACGCAATTAAAGATCAAAAAAGGTATTCAGTACAAGAGGGCGATCTCGTCATCGCTGACGAGACAGGGCGCATCGTTGCTGCCTGATGTACAAAAGCCCGGACAAAAATAAAATTACACTATGTTAGATAAATTAGATGCAATAAAAGGAAGATTTGATAACCTGGGCGTAGCGCTTACCAACCCTGAGATAGTAAGTGACAATAAAAAATTTACGAGCATTAGTAAAGAATACCGTAGCCTGGAAAAAATTGTAAATGCCCGTGATGCTTATGTGAAACTACTGGATGATATTGAATTCAACAGGGAAGTGCTAAACGGTGATGATGCGGAAATGAGGGACCTGGCCAAGCAGGAATTGCCTCAACTGGAAGAAAGTAAAACCATGCTGGAAAAGGATTTGCGCAATATGCTCATACCTAAAGATCCTTATGATGAAAAAAATGCCATCCTGGAAATAAGGGCAGGTACAGGTGGTGATGAAGCATCACTTTTTGCAGGCGACTTATTGCGTATGTATTTGAAATATTGTGAAAGAAAAGGGTGGAAAACTGCATTACTAAGTGAAAGCGAAGGCACGGCAGGTGGTTATAAAGAAGTACAGGTAGAGGTAGTAGGTGATGATGTATATGGCACTTTAAAATTTGAAAGCGGTGTACATCGGGTACAAAGAGTTCCTGATACAGAAGCAAGCGGTCGGGTACATACCAGCGCTGCCACCGTTGCAGTAATGCCCGAGGCAGAGGAAGTAGATTTTGAACTTAAAGAAAGTGATGTAAAAATGGAAACGGCACGCAGTGGTGGCGCAGGTGGCCAGAATGTAAACAAGGTTGAGACTAAAGTTTTTTTAACACATAAACCAACTGGTATTGTGGTAATGTGCCAAACGGAAAGGAGCCAGTTGGGGAATAAAGAAAAAGCCATGGATATGTTGAGGACCAGGCTATATGATGAAGAAGTAAGGAAGGCCGAGGAAGCAATTGCACACAAACGTAAAAGCCTGGTAAGTACAGGTGACAGGAGTGCAAAAATAAGAACCTATAATTTCCCCCAGGGCCGTGTTACCGATCATCGTATCGGGCTTACGGTATATAATCTTGATAACGTATTAAATGGTGATGTGCAGGAATTTATTGAGGCATTGCAATTTGCAGAGAATGCTGAAAAAATGGCTACCCAGAATTAATTTAATTTGAAACCAATAAGAATATATTTACATTTAAAAAAATTAACGATGCTTGAAAATTTATTCAATCTTATTAAAGAAGAGGGTGCAGATTCAGTAATTAGCAATCCTGAAATTCCCAACGAAAAAAATGATGCTGTATTAGCTGATGCTACTAATTCGGTGGCGGATGGATTACAAAATACTTTGGCCAGCGGTGGTTTGCAAGACGTAATGTCTATGTTTGGGCAAAATCAATCTCAGACTGGTACAGGTGGATTATTAAACAATCCCATAGTGAGTAATATTATCAACATTTTTAAAAATAAGCTTACACAAAATCACGGCATTGCAGGCGATAAGGCAGATGGTATTGCAAGTGACCTTATACCAAATGTGATCAGCAGCCTGGTAAAAAAAACAAATGATCCTGGTGACAGTAGTTTTGATATCGGAAGCATCATAGGTTCCCTTACCGGAAATAACAATCAAACAGGTGGTACAGGTGGTTTTGATCTTGGGAGCCTCGTAACCAGCTTTGCTAAAGGTGGCTTAGATGCTAATGGGGATGGAAGTATTGGGCTAAATGATATTATCAGCAAAGTCACAGGTGGTGCACGTCAACAACAGGAACAGGCCAAGGGCAACCAGGGTGGCATACTGGATACCCTCAAAGGTTTTTTGAAATAAACCCTTTTAAATAATTGTTAAAGAGACAAAATAATTGAAGACTTATGCTATGTTTTTTCAACAATTGGTTTAACTTTATTCTTCAGAAAAGAGGTAGCTGATTTTGCCCATTGATGATAAAAAGGTTTAGGATTTATTAACAATTGATTTCTGATACTTGGCATTGGGTTTGCATTATTAGTTAAAAGAGCACAAATAAAAAATTTAAGTTTTTCTCATAAGCAGTTAGTTTTGGTAAACGGCCCTTGTTTCTACAAGGGCCTTTCTTTTTCTAATAGGGTTTGAGACATCTCTCCTTTAATCATTAATACCATCTTCACCTTTTAAAAAAAATTACTGTATCTATCTTTTTCTCTACCTCAGCAGTACATTCACACAATCAATCATTACTAATGGCAAAAGTGTTTTACTTTTGAAAAAAATTTTAGGTTGGTAAACCAGCAGGTCATTTAATTAAAATAAATTAACGCATTGGCTACTACAGCATCTGAAAGAAAATCGTTCTTCAAAAAAATAAGGGGCAAGCAGCAGGAAGAACCTGCCGAAATGACCTTCTTTGACCACATTGAAGAGTTACGCTGGCACCTGGTGCGGTCTATCATTGCATGGCTTATTGCCGCAGTTGCCATTTTTATTTATATCGATTGGATTTATGATAACATCATATTGGCCCCGGCAAAAGAAACTTTCGTAACCTACGGAGCATTATGCCGTTTTGGTCATTGGCTGCATTTAGGTGATGGGTTTTGTATGCCGCCTGTAAAAATTGATTTCCAGGTTACTACTGTTAACGGAACATTTACTTCAGCAATAACCATTGCTATGATTGGAGGAATAATTGCTGCTTTCCCTTATATTTTTTGGGAAGTATGGCGTTTTATTACACCTGCATTATCACCAAAGGAAAAAAGATACGGACGGGGAAGTATTTTCTGGGTGTCTCTTTGCTTTTTCACGGGTGCTGCTTTTGGTTATTATTTACTGGCACCCTTTACATTTAATTTTCTTGCCGGTTTTACCCTGGGCAAATCGGGAATGATACAATACCGCCCTGCCGTAAATGATTATATTGATAGCCTTACCAATCTCATACTTGGCTGTGGCATAGCTTTCGAATTGCCCGTATTATCCTATGTACTTGCCCGTATTGGTATTATAAGTGGAACTTTTTTAAAGCGATATTTCAAGTTTGCCTTTGTTATTATTTTGGTTGTAGCAGCTATTATCACTCCTTCCCCTGACTGGACAAGCCAGTTTTTAGTAGCCATCCCTCTTTTATTTTTGTACTGGATCAGCATTCTTTTAACCAGCCGTGTAGAAAAACAGCGCCTGAAAGAAGATGAAAAAGAATGGAGTTAATCAGGTGAATTAATTATCAAAGAATAGGCTTATTGAATCAGGCAATCAGCCCGCAATGGGTTAAGAAGAATCGGGAAATGAAATTTCAAACAAATTATTTGTCCAGGCTGTGAAGCAATGTGCAACATCGTTGCGTCGCCCTCTTGTACTAAATACCAATAAGGAGCTTTTCCCACATAATATTTTTTACAAATTTTTTATATGCCCAACCTCTTATAGTCAATCCAACCAATATAATTTCCGCCATCATCTAATTAAGAATTAATTTTATCCCGTCAAATAAACATTACCCAATAAACAATGTAAGCCATGACACCATTCAATTTAAAATTGCCTATTGCCATAGGATGCGACCATGCAGGATTTGATTGCAAAGAAGATCTTATTTCTTTACTGGAAGGCGAGGGCCTTGTTTTTAAAGACTTTGGCACTTATACAAAAGATTCAGTTGATTACCCTGATTTTGCCCACCCGGTTGCCGATGCAGTAGAAAAAGGCGAAGCTGCTTTTGGCATTTTATTATGTGGCAGTGCAAATGGTGTTGCTATAAGCGCCAATAAACACCAGGGTATAAGGGCTGCCATTTGCTGGGGCGAAGAGCTTGCTGAACTTGCCCGTAAACACAACGATGCCAATATCATCTGCATACCTGCCCGCTTTGTTCGTGATGGAGATGCAGAAAAAATGCTGGATGTTTTTATGAATACAGCTTTTGAAGGTGGCCGTCATCAAACCAGGGTTGATAAAATTGCATGTTAATTTAAATGCTGATTTGATTTAATCACTTGCTACAAATATAATTTTGCATTAAAAGTAAACTCAACAGAAATTTATTCCTATTCAATCATTTACGTATAAATAAATTCTTCCTGGTAATAAACATCCATAAGCCAGGTAATAAAAACTTTATGAAAAAAATTCTCATACTCTTCACTTCATTTCTTTGCATCAATGTACTCCCTGCGCAAAATGATGAGGCTGCAAAATTTGCTGCAACAATCAACACTACAGACCTTAAAAAACATTTAACTATTATTGCCGGTGATGAAATGGAAGGAAGGGAAACCGGTACCGAGGGGCAACGAAAAGCTGCAAAATATATCGAAGCACAATTTATAGCCATGGGTTTAAAAGCGCCCAATACAACCCAGGGTTACCAACAGCTTTATCCCCTGCACCAGGATAGTATGCTCAGCAGCAGTTTAAAAATAAATAACCAGTCACTGCAATATGGCAAAGATTATATCGGGGCAGCAGGTACAAATGAAACAGGTATCTTCCGGGGAAAAAATATTGTGTTTGCAGGGTATGGCATTAAAGATTCAGCTTACAATGATTATAGCAAGCTGAATGTAAAAGGAAAAATTGTAGTATTTTTTTTAGGCGAACCCCGTGTTGACGGCAACTATTTGGTGAGTGGAAAAAGACGTGGCAGTCAATGGACATACCCCGGCCTTGCAAAAAAATTAGCTGCTGCAAAAGAACTTGGTGCCGTCGGCGCTTTTGTAATCAATCCTTCGTTAGATACTTTTACCCAACGGAGTTTAGAAACCAGCAAAAAAACAGGTGTCAATTTTTCCAGTTTACCTCCTAAGGATAAATTGATAAATTTTGCAATCCTGTCACACAATTATGGCAAAATTGTAATTGGGAAAATGTTTGACAGCTTACTGATCCTGGCAAAAAACTATCAAAGTTTTAAAGGAAATTACCCCAAGGTGAAAGATGCTGCAATTGACTTTACTTACAAAAAACAGCGTACTATAATAGATGCCAGCAATGTAATTGGTATTGTTGAAGGCTCCGACAAAAAAGATGAATACGTTTTTATTACCGCACATTACGATCACCTCGGAAAGCACGACGGAAAAATTTATTATGGTGCAGATGATGATGGTAGTGGTACCTGTGGCGTAATAGAAATGGCCGAGGCATTTGCCCTTGCCAAAGCAGCAGGTAAAGGTCCACGGAGAACGGTTGTTTTCATGACGGTTAGTGGCGAAGAGAAGGGACTGTGGGGAAGTGAATATTATAGCGATCACCCCATTTTTTCTTTAGACAAAACTTCAGTTGACCTTAATATTGATATGGTAGGCAGAATTGATACTGAACGCAAAACTGGCGATTCACTCAACTACCTGTATGTAATAGGGCACGATAAAATAAGCAGCGACCTGCAGCAAATTAACGAAGGGGTAAACAATAAATACACCCAACTCGTATTTGATTATAAGTTTGATGACCCCAATGATCAAAACAGGATTTATTACAGGAGCGATCATTACAACTTTGCACGCAAAGGGGTGCCTGTATTGTTTTTTTATGATGGCATGTTAAAAGCAGATTATCATAAACCTACCGATACGGTTGATAAAATTTATTGGGATATTTATGAGAAGAGAGTGCGTATGATTTTTCATACGGCCTGGGAAATTGCTAACAGGGATGAGATGCTTAAAAGGGATATTCCATTGACAGAAGGTAGCAGGTAAAAAATTTCTATTTGCATAAAAATTAGTTTCAATAACCGGGGCGGTTATTGAAAAAGCGCCCATAAAAGAAAATGCTTTTATGGGCGCTTATAATTTTGACAATACCAGGGTGAAATTATTTAGTAACCAGTTTTTACATAACGTAATTAAAGTTCCACATAGGTATGACGTACAAGTGAGTGACACAACGATGTTTAATCAAGGCTCAACTGTTCGTCCATAAAAAAACTACCAACCCAAAATCCAGGCAAAGATCAATGGGGCTACAATGGTGGCATCACTCTCCACAATAAATTTGGGGGTTTTAATATCCAGCTTTCCCCAGGTAATTTTTTCGTTGGGCACTGCACCCGAGTACGAACCGTAAGAAGTAGTGCTGTCGCTGATCTGGCAGAAATAACTCCAGAAAGGCACATCATGCCATTCAAGATCCTGGTACATCATGGGCACCACACAAATAGGAAAATCGCCTGCAATACCCCCACCAATCTGGAAAAACCCAACGCCTTTTCCCGCAGAATTATTCCGGTACCAATCCGCCAGCCACACCATATATTCTATACCGCTCTTCATGGTGGTAGCCTTCAATTGATTTTTGATAATATAGGATGCAAAAATATTTCCCATGGTGCTGTCTTCCCAACCCGGTACTACAATGGGGATATTTTTTTTAGCCGCAGCCAGCATCCAGCTATTCTTTGGATCTATCTCATAATACTGTTCAAGCACGCCGCTCAGCATCATC
>JANMVB010000131.1:0-7615 GCA_031392305.1 Ferruginibacter sp. | reverse complement strand
TTCACTTGCCCTTCCTCCGAGGGTCATACAAATCTGGTCCATCAGTTGATCGGTATTATATAAATATTGTTCTTTAGGTGTGTATTGTGCGTAGCCTAGGGCCGCAGTACCCCGTGGCACTACGGTTACTTTTAATAAAGGGTAAGCATGTTCCAGGTACCATCCGCAAATGGCATGGCCTGCTTCGTGGTACGCAATGATTTCTTTTTCTTCTTTTGATATGATCTTATTTTTCTTTTCCAATCCGCCAATCACACGGTCAATAGCATCCTGGAAGTCGCTCATATCCACCGCATCTTTTCCTTTACGTGCGGCAATTAAAGCGGCCTCGTTACAAACGTTGGCAATATCAGCGCCGGCAAAACCCGGTGTTTGTTCTGCCAGTTTTAATATATCAAGTGTAGTGGAAATTTTTATTGGTTCAAGGTGTACTTTAAAAATTGCTTCCCTGCCCACTAAATCCGGACGGTCAATTGATATCTGCCTGTCGAACCTGCCCGGACGAAGCAATGCAGAATCCAATACATCAGGCCTGTTGGTTGCAGCCAGGATAATAATTCCTAAATCTGTTCCAAATCCATCCATTTCTACCAGCAACTGGTTCAGCGTATTTTCTCTTTCATCGTTGCTCATCATCATATTCTTTCCCCTGGCCCTGCCAATGGCATCAATCTCATCAATGAAAATGATACACGGCGCTTTTTCTCTTGCCTGCTTAAATAAATCCCGTACACGGCTTGCGCCTACTCCTACAAACATTTCGACAAAATCACTTCCACTCAAACTAAAGAAGGGCACCTGTGCTTCGCCGGCCACTGCTTTTGCAAGCAATGTTTTACCCGTTCCCGGAGGGCCGATCAATAATGCCCCTTTAGGAATTTTACCACCAAGGGCTGTATATTTTTTTGGGTTTTTTAAAAAGTCAACAATCTCCATCACTTCTACTTTTGCTTCATCGAGCCCTGCCACGTCACCAAAATTGATATTTACCCTTGAGGCTTTATCAAACAAAGTTGCTTTTGATTTTCCGATATTGAATATACCACCGGGGCCACCGCTTCCACCACCCGGGCCACCTACCTTACGCATCATCATTACAAACAAAAGGCCAATCAGTAAAATAGGTAACATGGTTGATACGATCTGTCCGAATAATTCCCCTTCATCATCCGGTGAATCAGGAATTTGTTTGATATCGGGATTCTTGGTATAAAAATCCTGCATTTGCCCGGCAAATGTTTTATCATCTACTATGCTGAAATAAAGCTGTGGGGCCGGTAATTTTGAAGCGATATCGTACTGCTTATCAAGTAAACTGCGATAGTATGCCTGCTTTTTATCCAGGCTATCTTTTATCACAAATACCCGTACAATTTTTTTATTGCGGATCGTTTTTATTTTACTTACATCACCATTTTTAATCAGCTCTGTAAATTTTATCTGGTCGGTTTCTACGCCGGTGCTTGAGGCACCCCGGAAAAGGTTGTACCCAACAATTGCTGCAAATACGAGCCCGTAAACCCAATAAATATTAAAACGATTTTTGTTTTTGGATTGATTATCGTCGCCGGTGGGAGGGGTAGAATTTTTCCTGCTAACTTCTGTTTTCTTATCTTCTGCCATAACTGCTTGCTTACAATATTTATTGATTTCATCCTCTCATTGAAAGGATAGTTTGTTGTGATTTAATCTTTGTGCTCGGTCATAGGGGCATCGCTCCACATTTCTTCCAGTTGATAAAACTTGCGGGGCTCCGGCAGCATCACATGTACCACTACGTTTACATAATCTATCAATATCCATTGCTGGCCTTGCCTGCCTTCATGCTTGTAAGCATTTTCGCCACATTTATCCTTTACATCTTCTTCAATAAAATTAGCAATGGCTTTTAATTGTGTACTGTTGTTAGCCTCACAAATGATAAAGAAATCTGCTACTGCTTCCGGAATTTTGCGTAGATCGAGACTCACAATATTTTCGCCCTTTTTTTCGTGAATGGCATGTATGATCGATTTAAAAATTTTGCTGTTTTTAGTGAGCTTGGTAATTGTACTTTTTTTTCGATTTGCCAACAAAGTGAGATTGTTCAAATTATATGCTATTTAAATTAACTTTTTCATGGCTTTACCATGAATGATTTATTGTTGCCTGGTGCCGGTTAACTTTACTTTTTTATTAGTTCTATGTAGCTTGCAATTAATCGCAAAAGTACATATTCTTTATCAATCGTTGCACCATGCTTTCCCACGCACCCGCCTTTATTATTTTAAAGCAAGTTGACAGTACCAACAACTATGCCATGGCAGCTATCCATGAAGGATTGGCGAAACACGGAGATGCAGTGTTTACGGGCATACAAACCCATGGTAAAGGACAGCGGGGAAAGGCCTGGCAATCGGGTGATGATGAAAACATAGCCCTTAGTGTAACACTTAAGCCATCTCATCTAAAAATTCTTCAACCCTTCCAGCTTTCAGTTGCGGTTGCACTAGCAGCGTATGATTTTTATAGCACTTACGATAGTGATAATGTTTTTATAAAATGGCCAAATGATATTTACTGGCGTGACAGAAAGGCAGGGGGAATTCTAATTGAAAATGTAATCAGGGGAAACAAATGGCAATGGGCAGTGGCTGGCATTGGCATCAATATCAATCAAACAGAATTTGATGATGCCTTAAAAAATGCCGTTTCATTAAAGCAGGTAACAGGTAAATCTTTTGATACAATGGTACTGGCAAAACAGCTTTATGCATGTGTTATCAAAAGAACAGAAGAGCTCTTTACAAAATCCTTTGATGTATTATTGGAAGAATACAATCAACATTTATTCAGAAAGAATATGCTGGTTAAATTAAAGAAAGACAATGTAGTTTTTGAAACCCTCATCAAAAGTGTGTCTCCACAGGGGTTTTTAATTACACAAGATGCTATAGAAAGACAATTTGATTTTGGGGAAGTGGAATGGGTGCTATAATTTTTCTGCATCCCTTGCTTCCACTTCATATTTATTGTTATGATAACCCTTTCTAAAACTTTCCACTACGTATTTTAAAATAAAGCCAAAGTAACCATGTTGTTCAAATTGCCGGATATGGCAAAGCTCATGTTTCAACCACCTTTCATCACATAGAAATTCTTCACGGGTGGCGTTATGAAGATGAATCGTTTTTCCAAACACAATTGCTACCGACCTGCTGCCCAGTTTCCAGGCGGCAATCCTGGCTACCCATGAATTTTCTTTTATTTTAAAATTATTTGGGTTCAATTATTTCCCATGCTTTTAAAATTTCATCTGTATGTTGTTTGCTTTTGGGCTTTAAAAATATCTTTTTGATGATACCCTTTTCATCAATTAAAAAAGTAGTACGGTGCAGGCCCATATAGGTACGACCGTATAAATTTTTTTCGCCCCACACACCGTATTTGTCAATGATGGTATGTTGCGGATCTGCAATCAGCGTAAAAGGAAGCTCATATTTATTTTCAAATTTTTTATGCTTCTTCACCTCATCGGGGCTTATGCCCAAAATAGTGATCCCGTATTTTTTCAACAGTCCAAAATTATCTCTCAGGTTGCATGCCTGTATGGTGCAGGTAGGCGTATCATCTTCCGGGTAAAAATATACCACCACTTTTTTCCCTTTAAAATCTGCCAGCGCCACAGCCTGATCGTTTTGATCTTTTCCCTTAAAAGCCGGCGCCTTACTTCCTTCCGTTAAATTTGTCATCGTGTTTTTAGTTATCAATATTTACTTTATAAACTTTTTTTCTTTCAATTTTTTTACAGGAAAATTTTTTGTCCACGCTAAGAAACAATGGTCAACATCGTTGTGTCACTCACTTGTACCGCATACCTATGTGGAACTTTTCCCACTTTATAAATTTGACATTCTGCAGAACCCCCTTCAGGGGCAGGGGGGCTGGCCTACCGTGTAAAATGATAAATCCTTTCTGTCCGGTTACCCACACAATCTTCCACACTAATTTTTAATTCATGCAGGCCCGGTGGGCAGTGCCCGTCAAATTTATAAATAAAAGTTATGCCCTTGTCGTTGCTGAAACGGAGCCATTTGCCATCCAGTTCAGCCCGAAAATTAACCAGTTCTTCCGTATTATCTTTAATTACAAAAGTCAGCCTGTTTAGTTTAGCGGCATTCATACCTTCTCTAAATCCGATGGGTACAATGGTAGGTGGTACAGTATCTTCCATCAACTGAAAATTTCCAAATGCCCTGAAAGTCGATCTGAACCAGGGGTACAGATTTTCAGCTTTTGCATAATCATCCTTATCCTTCCAAAAGCGGTGCATCACCATTTTACCAGGATTCGTGGTAGCCACATTTTTTATACTCACCGGAAACATTTTGTGTACCGGCACAGATCCATTCTGTATTTGGTAAACAGGGTATCCTTTGGCAGGCATTATTTTACCAAGCCGAAAATTAAACGAATCGTACAACTGATTTTCTGCCAGGTAAAAACTCAGGTCATCCTCCTCAAAAACATTCACTACTCCCGGGTAAAACATATTGCTTTTATAAACAACCTGCGACACCGGGTATGCTATTTCATTTTTAGGTAAGATGCCCTTCACGCCAAAATTTACAACCGATTTATTTCCTGCTGCGTCCTTCACTTCTATCATCATTGTATGTGTAGCAGCATCGCCGATATCAATTACACCGTCACCCGAAAAATCTTTATAAACTCCCTCCGGGTAACCGGGCAGCCTGCTTAAATGTTGTATATAACTTCCACCATTGCTGCGTAGTTTAAAATCAATATGCGCATTCAGGTACCTTGTTTCATCATAACTGATGCTATCAAGCTGAAAGCCAACAACAGGGTTTTCATTGTCATAAAGTAGGGCTTCATAAATACCATTTTTATTGGTTGAGCCGGTGTAGCGGTCATAAGCAGTAATGGCAAAACTTACTTTATCTGTATTGAGGGAAAGTACTGCCGGGGTGGTAATATATTTACCATTCACTTTCCTCAATGGATACAATCGGGGGCTTTGTTCGAAAGTACTCACATTCCTGTCGTACACGGCTAAGCGCAATACATCCGGTGCAATATTATCCGCCACAGGAAATCCAAAAAGCATTGGGTTTAATACTTTATCAGTTTTGGTATCCCTTATTTCAAAATGCAAATGTGGCCCCTGCGAGCCTCCTGTGTTTCCGCTGTAGGCGATAAACTGTCCTTTACTTACTGGTAATAATCCCGGCGGAACTTCTAAAAAAACCTTCCAGCTTTCAAGTTTATATTGCTCGGCAGTGATGTACTTTTCCAGGGCAGGATAAAATTCATTGAGGTGGGCATACAAGGTAGTAAGTCCATTTGGATGATTGATATAAATGCACCTGCCAAAACCATAAGGTTCAATCTTTACTTTGGCGATATAGCCATCGGCTGCAGCAATTACGGGGCGGTTTTCTCTTTGGTCAGTTCTGCAATCGAGCCCCATATGGTAATGGTTTGGCCGCAGTTCCCCAAAGTTTGCTGCCAGCCCTTTTACTGCCACCACCGGCCAGGTAAAATATCCTTTGGGATAATTTTTCTTGGACAGCAACTGTGCATGTAAACTAAACTTACAGAGGGTAGCAGATAAAACTGCTAAAAATATAGTTCGTGTCATTGTATTCATTCAGTGTGCAAATTTACTTGTTGCAGGGGGCATTACAAATTCATCATAGCCCACAGATATAATATTAACAGACACTGCTGCCGGATAATTACATCAATTTTTTTATACGAATTGTTACACTCAATTTTGCAGTTAAACTATTTGTATGGCTTTATTATTTGAACCACTCACTATAAGAAATATTCAATTTAAAAACCGCATTGCAGTTTCTCCCATGTGCGAATATTCCAGCATCGATGGATTTACAAACGACTGGCACCTCGTACACCTTGGCAGCCGTGCTGTAGGTGGTGCCGGCCTGGTAATTACAGAAGCGGCAGCAGTTTCCCCGGAAGGCCGGATAACACCGGCTGATGTAGGAATATGGAAAGATGAGCATATAGACTTCCTGCAGCGCATTAATGAATTTATAACTGCACAGGGTGCTGTACCAGGCATTCAACTAGCACATGCAGGCCGCAAGGCAAGTCACCATAAACCTTGGGAAGGCGGCAAAGCATTAACAAAAGAAGAAGGTGCCTGGCAAACCCTTGCACCCAGCCCTATTGCTTTTACTGAAGGCGAACCTTTATCAAAAGAAATGGATGCGGATGATATTCGCAGGTTCATTAACGATTTTACAGAGGCTGCAAAAAGGTCAATATCTGCCGGGTTTAAAGTAATAGAAATTCATGCAGCGCATGGATATTTGCTCAATTCGTTTCTGTCGCCACTCAGTAATTTTCGTACTGATGAATATGGCGGCCCGTTCGAAAACAGGGCCAGGCTTTTATCAGAAATTACAATAGCGGTGCGTAAAGTGATTGGTGAAGAGCTGCCGTTATTTGTGCGTATATCTGCTACCGATTGGGTGACTGGAGGGTTTACAGAAACCGATGCAGTGCAGCTTGCACTGATATTAAAAGCAAATGGGGCCGACCTGGTGGATTGCTCCTCCGGCGGTAATTCGCCGGCTCAAAAAATAGCGGTCGGCCCAATGTACCAGGTACCTTTTGCTGAAAAAATTAAAAAGGAAACGGGCATGCTTACGGGAGCAGTAGGCATGATCACCACAGCCACAGAAGCTGAGCAAATTTTGCAGGATGGCAAGGCAGATCTTATTATTATTGCACGCCAATTTTTACGTGATCCTTATTTTCCTTTACATGCTGCTAAAGAATTGGGTGTGGATGTGCCCTGGCCGGTGCAGTATGAAAGGGCGAAGAGGTAAGGCCTGGCCCACCTGCCCCGAAGGGGGGTTCTGCAGAATGTGATTATAATTTTGTAAGTGAATGAATGAGATTTTTGGGTCTAATTTATAATGTAGGAAAAGTTCCACACAGGTATGCCGTACAAGTGAGTGACACAACGATGATGCCCATTGCTGTGTCTTAGCCCGGACAAAAAATTACCCTGTAAAATCCCCACCTGTTTTTTATTCTATTTTAATTGCTTTATGTTGCTGATTGCCCTGTTTAATTAAAATTCCAGTTACTTTATTTTGGCTATCCTTCAAAAAACTTTGTTCACTTCCCGGTGATTCTATCATAAAAAAATCAGTTGGTGATGTAAAATATAATTTCGATTTGTTGCGAAAATTTAATATCAATTCGTTGTTATTTTTAGTGATGGCGAACGTGTCTTTTTTTAATAAATATTTTCCAACATACGCATCTGTAATTTCAGTTTCTATAGTGATCACTTTTTTAAGCTGGGGTTTGTAAAAATCTTTCCATTCGTAAACCTTCGCAACACTGTTTACTATTTCATGAAGCAGCGCTGTGTTGTAAGTATTTGCCATTACTACCACCCCGTTGCCACTTTCCATGCTGCCAAAATACTGGCTCACAAAACCTTCATCTACACCACCATGACTGAAATATTTTGACGCCCCTTTTTTTACAATAAATACACCAAGTGCTGCGGCGCTGTCAATGTAGGGCGTAAGGCGTAATTGGGTCATTTGCTGCGATAACACTTTTG
>JANMVB010000116.1:0-13993 GCA_031392305.1 Ferruginibacter sp. | reverse complement strand
TTTTGGTATTGTAGGCGAACCAACCAAACTGGAAATGGCCGTAGCAGAACGTGGCCTGATGGTAATTGATTGTACAGCCACGGGCCGTGCCGGCCATGCTGCCCGCAATGAAGGGGAGAATGCATTGTACAAAGCAGTGGACGACATCAACTGGATCAGGAATTATAAGTTTGATAAGGTCAGCGGCCTGTTAGGTGAATCACGGCTTACCGTAACCGTTATAGACACCGATAACAAACAACACAACGTGGTGCCGGCGCAATGCAAATTTGTGATTGATGTTAGGGTAAATGAATTGTATTCATTCGATGAAGTACTCGATGCTTTAAAGGCAAATTTAACCAGCCAGTTTAAACCACGTACCACCCGTATGAAATCAACCAGCATTTCGTTAGATCATCCGCTGGTGAAGGCAGGTATAAAGTTGGGCAAAGGTTATTACGGTTCACCCACTACATCTGATAAAGCACTGATGCCGTTTCCTACTTTAAAAATGGGCCCCGGCGATAGTGCCCGCAGCCACACTGCCGATGAATATATTTATCTTTCAGAAATTGAAGAAGGGATAGCAACCTATATTAAAATGGTGGAGCAAATCGTGTGAGATATTTCATTGGAGTGAATAGTGAATGGTGTGTCGTGAATGGTGAATGGTGAGTCGGCAATGTTTGGCAGTTTATTTTTTTTGTACCCGGCATTTGTTTTTCAATTAAGCATCGTTGCGTCGCACACTTGTACTATATACCATTGTGGATCTTTTATTGCGTTATGTAGATGACCAAATCTTGTATCAAATACCAACATCATAAATCTTTTTTAAAATGAAACTCTGGCAGAAAGATAAAATAGCACTGGACGAAGTTGAAAAGTTTACAGTTGGTAACGACACGGAATTAGATGTTTACCTTGCACCATTTGATGTATTAGGTTCGCTGGCGCATACACAAATGCTGGAGTCAATCGGCCTGCTTACAAGAGAAGAATTAAATGTGTTGCAGGTTGAATTGAAAAATATTTACAAACAAATTGCGGAGGGAGGTTTTGTACTGGAAGATGGAGTAGAAGATATCCATTCACAGGTAGAATTAATGCTTACCGAAAAGCTGGGAGACACCGGCAAAAAAATTCACAGTGCACGAAGCAGGAATGACCAGGTACTGGTTGACCTGAAATTATTTTTAAGAAGTGAAATAGAAAAACTGGTGGGCACCACCAAAGAATTTTTTGACCTGCTTATGCAGCAAAGCGATCGATATAAAGATGACCTGTTGCCAGGCTATACACACTTGCAGCTCGCCATGCCTTCATCTTTTGGTTTATGGTTTGGTGCTTATGCTGAGAGTTTGGTAGATGATCTTATTACTGTGCAGGCGGCTTATGAAGTAGTGAATAAAAATCCATTAGGCTCGGCTGCAGGCTACGGTTCTTCGTTTCCCATCAACCGAAAAATGACAACAGTTTTGCTCGGCTTCAGCGATCTTAATTACAATGTAGTATATGCCCAAATGGGCAGGGGTAAAACAGAACGGATTGTTGCTGCGGCTATTGCCAACATTGCGGCTACCCTTTCAAAGTTGAGCATGGATGCCTGCCTGTACCTCAACCAGAATTTTGCATTTATCAGTTTCCCCGATGAGCTTACTACCGGTAGCAGCATTATGCCGCACAAAAAAAACCCGGATGTATTTGAACTCATCCGTTCTCATTGCAACCGCCTGCAGGCACTACCCAACGAAATTATGATGATGACTACCAACCTGCCTTCAGGTTATCACCGTGATCTGCAATTGTTAAAAGAGCATATCATCCCGGCTTTTGAAAATCTACAGTCCTGCCTGCAAATGGCCGGGTTGATGCTTGGCAATATTGAGGTAAAAAAAGACTTGTTAAAAGATGAAAAATATAAGTTTCTATTTAGTGTGGAAGAAGTAAACAAACTGGTTTTACAGGGTGTGCCATTCAGGGATGCATATAAACAAATTGGCCATGATATAGATGCAGGTAATTTTAATTATTCACCATCGCCGGCGCATACCCACGAGGGCTCAATTGGTAATTTACAGACCGATGAAGTAAAACGAATGATGAATGAAGTATTGGCCCGTTTCAATTTTGAAAAGGTGAATAATGCTTTACAGCAATTATTACAGTAAATTGCCAGAGGAAGGTTGAAGGTTGATGGTTGATGGTTGATGGTTGGTGGTTGGTGGTTGATGATTGTTTATTGGCAACGTTTTTACATCGACAAAATCACTAATCACGTGAATCAGTAAATAACTGTAATCAGGTGTATCAGTGAAATAAGTGTAATCAGTTGTCCTGATTGTTGCCCATAGATAAAATGTACAAGAGTGCGACGCCAATGAAGCTTAATTGAAATACTTAAGTTCGGACAACAAAAATATCACCCAAATGTGGTTACAATAATTGAAGCAGTTTAGTAGTTTACTATGTGCTGTTCAAAAAAAATAGTCCTATGTCAGATGCCATTCAAAAAAAACGTATTGCTGTCTTTGGTTCTACCGGCTCCATCGGTACGCAGGCGCTGGAAGTAATACGTGCCAATTCCACCTTATTTGAAACAGAAATACTTACAGCACAAACCAATGCTGATTTATTGATTAAACAGGCTCTTGAGTTTAACCCCAATGCCGTGGTAATTGGTGACGAAGCAAAATACCAGGTTGTAAAAGATGCGTTATCTGCCACAGCGATTAAAGTTTTTGCAGGCGAGCAGGCGCTGGAAGAAGTAGCAGACTTTGATAGTTATGATATGATGCTGGCTGGCATTGTTGGTTTTGCAGGATTAAAGCCAACACTTAAAGCCGTAGAAAAAGGTAAAGCAATTGGCCTTGCCAACAAAGAAACACTGGTGGTGGCCGGCGATATTGTAATGCAAAAAGCAATAGAAAAGAGGGCACCTATTATTCCTGTTGATAGTGAGCATTCTGCTATATTTCAATGCCTGGTAGGAGAGGCACGGAACAAGATTGAAAAAATTATTTTAACGGCCAGTGGGGGCCCTTTTATTGGGAGAAAGCCTAACTTTTTGGTGAACGTAAAAAGAGATCATGCTCTCAAACACCCCAACTGGGAGATGGGCGCTAAAATATCCATTGACTCTGCAACCCTTATGAACAAAGGGTTGGAGATGATTGAGGCAAAATGGTTGTTTAACCTGCAGCCGGATCAGATACAGGTGGTTATTCACCAGCAGAGTATTGTGCATAGCATGATACAATTTGAAGATGGCAGTATTAAAGCACAGATGGGCCTGCCCGATATGAAGTTACCCATACAATATGCCATGGCTTTTCCGCAGCGTATAAAAAATGATTTTCCCCGGCTGGACTTTAAAAAATACCCGGCACTAACATTTGAGGAACCGGATGTTAAGACTTTCAGAAATTTGGCTTTGGCGATAGATGCTTTACATAAAGGTGGCAATATGCCGTGCATACTAAATGCCGCTAATGAAATTGCTGTGTGGGCCTTTCTGCACAACCGTATTGGCTTTTTAGACATGACTGCAGTGGTAGAAAAAACCATGCAGCACACCGCATTTATTGAAAATCCCACACTGGAACAATATTTTGAAAGCGATGGTGAAGCCCGTAATTTTGCGGCTTCGTTGATAAAAATGTAAACCCCCTGTCCCCCTAAAGGGGGTGTAAAGGCAACGGTTTTAATATTTAATTACACACTTAAAATAACTCTCCGCCGGATGGTGGAGACGGGGCACACAAATGATATTATTAGCAATTAACTGGGGCAATGTAGGGATGCAGGTATTTTACCTGGTACTTTCTTTATCAATATTAGTAGTGCTTCATGAGTTTGGCCACTATATTACTGCCAAATGGTTTGGCTGCAGGGTCGAAAAATTCTACCTGTTTTTTAATCCGTGGTTTTCGCTGGTGAAAAAGAAAGTGGGTGATACCGAATATGGAATAGGATGGCTGCCATTGGGTGGCTATGTAAAAATTTCGGGGATGATTGATGAAAGCATGGATAAAGAAACTATGAAGTTGCCCCCGCAACCCTATGAGTTTAGGAGCAAACCGGCCTGGCAGCGCCTAATAATTATGCTGGGTGGAATTATTGTAAATGTATTGCTGGCGTTTATTATTTATGCAATGGTTTTATTTGTATGGGGTGAGCAAAAAGTACCGGTATCATCTGTAAAGAATGGTATTTGGGTGCAGGATAGTGTACTCTACGACCTTAAGCTGCGAAATGGTGATAAGATTACTGCAATTGATGGGCAGGCCATTGAATATTTTGAAGACATTACCCCCAAATTATTATTGGGAAAAAATATTACAATAGAAAGAAATGGTAAAGACAGCAATATTGTAATGCCTGTAAATTTTATTGAACGCCTGGTAGAAAGTAAACGCAGAACAGGAATGCTTTTAATGCAGCGTATCCCTTCTTATGTTGGCGAATATGGACCTAAGGATACATCCAACGGAAAGAAAGCAGGGTTGCAGCCATTGGATAAAATTATAGGCATTGATTCTATGCCGGTGAATTTTTATGATGATATAAGCCCGATACTTGCCGGCAAAAAAGGACAGCAGGTTAACCTGCAAATAGATCGTAAAGGAACACCACTAAGTGTGGCAGCGCAGGTAAATGCTGAGGGCAAAATCGGGCTTCCTATTTTATCATTTAATCAGTACGATAGCCTCGGCGTATTTAAAGTTGACAGGAAAAAGTATGGTTTTTTCGAAGCACTTCCTGCCGGAGTTTCCATGGCCATGGGAAAATTAAAATTTTATATCGATCAGTTCAGGTTAATACTGAACCCTGAAACCGGAGCGTATAAAGGATTGGGGGGCTTTAAAGCCATGGGGTCAATTTTTCCAACGGAGTGGGGTGAGTGGGAAGCTTTTTGGCGCATCACCGGTTTTCTCTCCATCATTTTAGCCTTCATGAATTTACTGCCTATCCCTGCGCTGGACGGTGGCCATGTTGTATTCACATTGGTAGAAATGATTAGCGGCCGCAAGCCAAGTGATAAATTTTTAGAGTATGCCCAGGTAGTTGGTATGGTGCTGTTATTAGGCCTGATGCTTTTTGCTAACGGTAACGATTGGTTTGGATGGGGCAAGGGGAAATAAGATGAAATGTGACAATTGGGAAATATGAAAATGTAATAAGAAAATAAAATTTATAAAGTAAAAGAGAAAGCTATTTTAAACGCTTTCTCTTTTTTTATTATTAGATGTTCAACATTTTTTTGGATCAATCATTTAATTTCAAATAAACATCATCCCCGACTTTTGCGGGCTCACTTGTTAACACATTAGAAATTAAAATTTCAACAAACCAATATCACTTCCACATGCAATACAACCTTACTATACTGGCAAGCATTAAAAAATGAGTTGCAGTTTTGTTGTCAAAACGAAGAAGCAAACCTGGGGATTCCGAAAAAAATCAGGATTTCGCAATTCAGTTTTTTTTGCCTAGGCGAGAGTGTAGTGCTCAATATCGTTTCATCGCCCTTCTATACAACCATTTTTTTTGTTGTCCAGGCAGTCGTATTTCAATTAAGCTTTATTGGCGTCGCACTCTTGTACTGAATATCAATGGGGATCTTTTCTCACATTATATTTTAATGAAATAGTAAACATTAATCAGATCAGATATTTCAGGAACGGCCTCATAAAAAAGGCGTTAAGAAAATTTGAATAATTGTCGTTAAGAAATGTAATTGATGTTACTAATGCCTGGCTTTATTCTTAGACCGTAAGTCGCACATATGATTGGTTATATTCTAAAGCTGTGACTAATTTCATTTTAGACAAGCATTCAAATTTTTAGCCCTTTTTTATGCAGCCTTGATTTTTTTTGTTTCTTTTTTTTATCAAGAAAAAAAGAAAATGATGTCTTCAAATCACTGAATTGCATTAGCAAGGTTTTCCATAGTTGTAATGAGCGAAATATCACCCCAGCTTATTTGGGTACTCTTGTACTGAATACCATTGGGGATCTTTTATTACGTTTTAAATTAACAATTATTACCACTATTGAAACATCCCAATTTTTCTGGAAGGTACCGGGGAAACTTATTTTTTAGAAGCCACACAAAGTCCCTCAATTTTAAATTAACCCTGTTAATAAAATTGCTGGTATGCATGAAAACATTCAGGAGTTAATATCCAAACTTTACTGCTGCCACAATAAGACCTTTATTGCCCTGCACTAAAATAAAACCATAAAATGCTACTCGCCGGTGCATAATTCAATTGCATATTTACCTGGCTTTGCGGCCCCATATTACCGGCAGGCTAAAACTTTGTGCCGATGGATCTGCTTGCATTCATAAAACCAATATTTCCTTCGGCAAAGACAGGGCTTACATTTTCATTATATGCCAACGGGCTTTATTTGTTTCAGCATTTGCAGAAAAATGTTATCTGCTTCATTATATACTTTAAAGGAAGATTCTTTATTGCCGGTACCTCAGTCAATACCAGGAATGTTTATCACAAGCAATATTTTTTAAAACATGCTATTTTTTACTTACTGTTACTGCATTTATTTTTAAACATTTCAACTGGTTATCGTTAACTGTAGCGAGTACCAATCGGTCCTTGTTTTTAGTAATAACATGCTTCAATGCTTTTACATCTCCTTCTAAAATAAACCCACTTTGTAAATATGCAATATTTGTAAATCCTCCCCGCCCATCGTTTTTTAGAAAGTGTCCATAAGAAGCATCATAACGGCCGGTACCTATTTCTGCCTGGTATTCGTTGCCTGCAAGCAGCAGGTCAATATTTCCGTCATTATCTACATCTGTTGTAAGGATTGCATTTAGTGGGGCAAACTGCACTGCAAGTGGTAACTCATGTTGTTTAAATTGTCCGTTGCCCATGTTTTCTATCCACACGCTGGCCAATGTTTCGCATTTTAATTTAAGCATATCTTTTTGTCCTATTGCATTAAGCAACTCGTTCATATTGATCTTTGCAAAATCTTCGTTTAAAAGATATTTCTTTTTTATGGCAAGCACCTGTTCAGCAAACTGTGTTCTGTCAATTCCAGGAAACAAATCAAACACATCTGCATCGTTCTTTATATAATATGCTGGAATTAAATCTACCGAACCATTTCTATCTATGTCTTTTGCATATAACCAGTTTGGTTGTTGCGGGGTTGTATGATATTTATTATTTAGCCCCATATTACCTGCAATAAAATCTATATCGCCATCCTTATCAATATCCGCTACCTGTAACGATCGCCATAAACCATTCATGTTTTTTAAACCTGTATTTGTAGTTACTTCCTCCAGTTTACCATTTCTATTTTTAAAAAAACGTATCGGCATCCATTCACCACAAATCACCAAATCTGTATTTTTATCGTTATCAAAATCTGTCCATACTGCGCCTGTAATCATGCCAGGTCTTTCCAGTACGGCGCATATAGTTTTAGTAACATCAGTAAATTTTCCATTGTTGTTTTGCAAAATATAACTACTGGGAGAAAGGGGATATTGATTGGTCAAAATTCGGCCACCTATAAAAATATCCACATCGCCATCACTGTCATAATCAGCTGTAGCAACTACCTGAGCAATAGTGGATACTTCCGGAGCAAAAGCATTTACATCAACTTTGAAATTTCCTTTACCATCATTCTTATATAAACGGGGAACGTTCATTGTTTCACTGTTGCCAAATTCTGTGCTGCCTTCTGTAATTAACAAGTCAATATCTTTATCACCATCTGCATCAAAAAATTCAGCGCCTGCATCTTCGCCGGTTTTATCTTTTTCTACAAGTTTCTGTGCCTTAAAACCACCGGTATTATTTTGTATAAATATTAATCCTGACTGGTAAGATGCCCCACCAACAAAAACATCTGTAAGCCCATCGCCATTTATATCTCCTGTTATTAGTGGTGGCCCCAACTGAGAATATTTTTGTGGTAACAACCGCTGAATACCAAAATCAAAAAATGGATTTTCGCTGTGTTTAAATGGGAGAATCAATTCATTCGTAACATCCGCAAATAAAAAAGGCACTTCTGTTTCTTTATACGGTTCCTCATACTTAGCATCTTTATAATTAATTGTGATCTGCTTATTTGCTGCTACCTTTTTAATCAGTTGCATTTTTCCATCCGGCCACTCAATTTTTATCGAATCAATTTGCATTGCATTACTTACCCCAAAATGTAACCTGCTGTCAACCGATGACATGTAACCTCTTACATTATTTTGCTCAAGAAACTGAACTTTTCCATCAGCATACAGCGTTGCTTTTGTACCAATACCTATCTTATTCTGATCACTACCTTTCAACTGAATTGAAAGATAATTATTGGTGCTGTCCGCCGGTGTTTTCCTTAATTCATTTTTCCATATAAATGCCTGCTGGTTCATATTATTTATAACCATATCAAGGTCCCCATCATTATCCAGATCTGCATATACAGCACCATGAGAAACCGAAGGTATAGCCATGCCTGTTTGTGCTGTAGTATTGCTGAAGGTAAAGTCACCATTATTGTGATAAAAATAATTATTGATTTTTATGCTTCCATAAGCATCCAGGTCTTTTCTTAAAGAAGCCGCACTGCCAGCCATGTTGTTATCATTACCATCAGCGGCCTGAGAACTTCTAAAAAAAAGAAAATCATTATTGGTAAGGTCTTTTGCAATGCCATTGGTTATCTGTACGTCTTTCCATCCATCGTTATCAAAATCAGCCATTAATACACTCCAGCTCCAGTCTGTTTCTGATATGCCGGAGAGTTGGCCTATCTCACTAAAAAATGGTTCTTTAATACTGTCAACTGTTCTGTTGCCATTATTCAACTGCAACATATTGCGGGTAAACTGCGGCTGATAATTAGGTATCTTTTGTTCCATATCATACCGCTCAGGATTAGTGCCGGCAAACATTGTTTTCTTGCGGTAATTAGTTTCCGGCTGCATATCAAGCACTGCTATGTCGGGCAGATGATCGTTGTTGATATCAGCCACATCTATCCCCATACTATTATAACTCTGGTGATGCAAAGAGTGATAGATACGATTGGTGAAAGTGCCATTCTTATTATTCATCCATAGCAGATCGTTACTTAAAAAATCATTGGCCACGTATATATCCGGCCAGCCATCACTATTAACGTCACTGATGGCAAGGCCAAGCCCATAGCCTATATCATTGATACCAGCTTCATGCGAAACATCTTTAAAAACCGGGTGGTTTTTTCCGGCGGGCACACCATCGTTCCTGTACAATTTATCTGCTGCAATTGAAGTACCCTGTGCATCCTGTGAAACAATATTGTTGGGCTGGTTTTGAAAAACGTTGTGGTTCATCAGGTACATGTCAAGGTCACCATCGTTATCATAATCAAAAAAGGCAGCCTGTGTTGAAAACCCGGAATCATCTAATCCATACTCTGTTGCTTCTTCCGTAAACTTCAAATCGCTGTGATTGATAAAAAGCAGGTTCTTTCTCTCTTTCTCATTGCGTGAATGTGATACAGAAACATATACATCCATCAACCCGTCATTATTAATATCTACAATGCTTATGCCGGTACACCACTTAAGAGTACGCATACCCGCTTTAGTGGTAACATCTTCAAACTTAAACCCACCTTTATTTATGTATAGTTTACAACTCACCTGCTCACCAGCAAAAAAAATGTCCTGCAACCCATCATTATTAAAATCCGCTACCCCCACACCTGAGCCAATATAAATGTATTGATTGGTTAAAAAATTTATAGAATCATTTTCTGTAAGCTTGTTATTAAAATCAATATTGGTTTCACTTTCTTCCATCAAGGTGAAATGAAAACCGCTTTTCACTTCCATTTTTTTGTTGCTGCAACTATGCAGAAACATACAAAGAAGTGCTATGGAAATTAACGTGTGTACGTTTTTTGATTTACCTGCTTTATTCATTTTTTTAAATATGGGCATTAAGTTTCAAAAGATATTTTAGTTGCATTTACTTTTATCAATAGTGCAACAACCGGATTATTTTTTTTAGCCGGGCATTAGTACAATTTGCATCTTCATTGGCGTCGCACTCTTGTACATTTAATGATTGCGCAGCTTGCCTGCGTTATATTAAAGACCAATTTTATGATGATATTTATTCTCAAGTAAAAGTTTGCACACATAATTTTATCCTGGTGATTTAAGTTACAACGTAATAAAAGATCCCCAATGGTATTTAGTACAAGAGGGCGATGCAACGATGTTGCGCAAGGATATAAAGCCCGGACAAAAAATGCATTTTCGACAACCCGATTTTTTCGAAGGTTAATTGAATTACCGGTTAACAAAAGAAATAATTATTTAATTTTTTGTAAAACCCATTCACCCACTTTTGTTCCCTTCTCCATTCCATTTGTGATAGCATCCATAAAATGTATGCCGCCGTAAAACCTTGAAATACCAGCTTCTTCAGCAGCCTGCTTAAAAGATAAAAAATCCCTTGCAGGCAATCCATACGACACTTCTACACTATCTGTATAAGAAAAATTATTGCCAAAATAGTGTGTAAGAATTACTGCTGATGCAGCAGAAATAACAGAGTGCCCGCTCAGGTATTCAGGGAATGGCGGTGTTTGTAACAAGGGCTCCCATTGCGGATCAATGTACCTGCGTATAGCTGTTTCAGGGCGAACACGGTTGCTCCTGTATTTCTCATCCCAACAGCAGATAAAGGCATCCATTAACCCAATAGAAACACTGGTATATATCTGCATGGTTTGCTCAAAACTTTTATTAGCCTTTAAGCAGGCAATGCCAGTAATGCCCAACCAATGTGCCCCCGGTGAAATTTTTTTAAAACCATATTGAAGGTGGCCGCCATCCTGCATAGCAAAGGGGTTACAATCCCAAAAAGATGCAATAAGTCGGTGTTCCTGTGTTAGTTCTTTTCCTTCTTTATACACTGCAGCAGTTAGCGCATAAAAAGGTGAATTTTTTTCTGCGCTGAATGTAACTGGTGGTAGCGGCTTAAATTGAGCAGCGGAGTCTAACGTAAACGAACGTACGGTATTAAAGTTTGGTTCTACTGCTGCCATAAAGCCAGGTGGTGTAGGATACCAGTAACCATCTCCTTTAAGTGGTGTATATCTGGAAAGATTACTGATCTTATTGTACCCATCTGCTTTGGCATAAGCAAGAATTTGGCGGCTGATTATAATTGCATATTTTTTTGAATCATCTATTACATTATCATCAAAGCCTGCTTTGTTGCAAGAGTCAATAAATTTGTTTTCGTAATCATCCATTAACTTTCCTGAGGGCTGCATTTTTTTTGATACTTCCATTATAGCAAGCAATGTTGCTAACTTATAAGAATAGGCCTCTATAGAATCCGGTTTTTTTATTTCAGGATAATTTTTTAATACACCATGCATACTTTTAAACTTTTCATCATGCTGGCTCACCACCTCGTAACCGGCTAAACAGGAGTAAGAAAAAAAGCGGGCAGCTAAAGGCGGATTTGTGATATCATGCAACATGATTTCCGTCATTTGAGTAATGATTGCACTGATATCTTTATTGGAAAATTCAGGTAAAGTTTTTTTATTTGAGCAGGAAAGAAACAGAAAAAATAAAGCAGCGAAAAGGGTTAGATGATGAATTTTGCTTACAACATTTTTTTTATTAATTAAAAGGGATATTTGTCGTTTCATTTTGCAATAGAATTGTTACAATTAAAGAGAGCTTGGTAAAAGTTTCATAATATTTCATTGCGCCTGTTCAAAAAAATCATCTTAATTTATACGCTTTTATATTGCCCTGGTTTATACCAAATAATAAGATGTTGTTTATGTTGAGAACACTCCGTGTATCGCCCCAAATATGAAAGCCAGATTGCTGCTGACTAATATAATTGAAATTGCCTTTGCCATCGCCTTTTAAAAGTACACCGTAATTCGCATCACATTTTCCAAAACGCAAACGTGCCTGGTTTACATTTCCACATAATAGCAAATCAGCTTTTCCATCCTTATCATAATCTAATGGGGTAATAGTAAATACAGGAGAAAATTGGGCTTGTATGGGCAATGCCTTCTCATGAAACTTTCCGGATGAGTCCGCTTCAAAATAGGCGGTGTTAAGGTAATTTGCATGAAGACGTTTTGCGTCTTTCATTTCTTCAGCTGAAAATATATCTTTCATTGTTGCATCTGCATAAGTTTTATAATCTGTAAACCTTGTACGCATAATGCTCATCTGGTCAAGCAATTCATCACGGCTTACGTATGGATAACTTTTGTGCTGTATGAAAAAGCAAAGCATAGGGTCAATTGCTCCGTTATTATCAAAGTCTTTATAAAACATTTCCGCTGGCTCTGTATCGCTTACTTTACATTGCGTATTTAATCCCATATTGCCGATTACCAAATCCTTTTTTCCATCGCCATTCATGTCAGCAACAAGCAACTTGTTCCACCAGCCATTGTATTCTTTACTGAAGTAATCTTTTGTCTTATTTTCCAATTTTCCATTTATGTTTATAAACACAGTCACAGGCATCCATTCGCCCACTACAATAAGATCATTTTTTTTATCGTTGTTTATATCTACCCAGGCAGCGTCAGTAACCATTCCTGCTTTTTGAAGTTGTGGTGCCAGGGTTGTGATCTTATCTGTAAAATTGCCTTTGCCATCATTTATCAGTAAATAACTCTGGGGTATTTCAGGGTATTGTCCCGGAATATTTCTGCCACCAATAAAAAGATCAATAAAGCCATCTCCATTTACATCCCCGGAACGTACACAACTTTTACTTACATGCATTTCAGGTAATGCATTTATTCTCATTGTAAAATTTCCTTTACCATCATTCAGGTATAGTCTGTCCTGTAGTAATACATCCCCGGCAGCATAATTATGGTAGCCACCACTTGCCACATATAAATCCTTAAATCCATCATTGTTTACATCTTCAAAAATAGCATCAGCATCTTCGCATAATTTGTCTGCATCAAACGCCGGTTGTTTTTTTTGAATAAATTGTTCACTCTTTTGCTGGATGTATAAAGCACCAGCCTGGCTGTTTCCTCCACCTATGTAAATATCTTCCAAACCATCTCCGTTTACATCTCCTTTAACCAGGCATGGTCCTGAAAAAGAAAGTGGGTTAACGAGCAAAGGTTGCCTTTTAAAGTCGTTGATATTGGTAATGGCATTGTGATAATTCACAGGCGATTTTGTTTCTATAAATAATTGTTTTACAGGATTTGGTATTTGATTTTTTGCAGTTGCATCTATCTCATTTAATGTAAGCAACTGTCCGGCTTTAATATTTTTAAGTATTTGTATTTTACCGCTTAGCCAAACTATTTTCAAAGAATCAACAGAGGCTTCTTTGCCCAATCCAAAATGCAATAGAGCTGATACAGTTGATTGAAAACCCCGGGTGGGCATTTGTTCCAGGTATTGTTGTTGATTTTTATTGTAAATAAAAACTTTTGCTCCATAGCCATCTGTGTTTTTATTTTCTCCTTTCAATTTTATTTTCAGGTAGTGGTTTTGCGTTTGGGTGTTTGCTTCATTTCTAAAAATAAAAGCCGGAAGGTTTACGTTGTTTACAACAAGGTCAAGGTCGCCATCGTTGTCAAGATCTGCGTAGGCTGCACCATTGCTGTTAGATGCAGTGTCTGTTCCCCATAACTTACCAACATCAGTGAAACTAAGGTCACCATTGTTTTTATAGATATAATTGACCACATTAGAAGCCGGCATTTTTTGTAATATTTGAAATACATCTTCCCGTTTTAACCTTCCTTTAGTTTTTATAAAATCATTCATAAACTTCAGAAAATCCATATTGGTGTAATCACGTGTATAGCCATTGGTTACATAAAGGTCTTTCCAACCATCATTATCATAATCCGCAAATAATGGCGACCAGCTCCAATCAGTATTTGATATTCCTGACAATTGGCCTATTTCGCTAAAGGTACCATCTCCATTATTTAATTG
>JANMVB010000037.1:0-3603 GCA_031392305.1 Ferruginibacter sp. | reverse complement strand
AATCCACCAAAGTTTAATTGCTTCATGTTGATAATACTGTCTTTAAATATTTGCAAATCGTAATTTGCAAAAGTAGCAAGCGGATCATCAAATAACAGGCTGTATTTTTTACCCTTCTCCAGGTAGGCAGCTAACGAAACTGCCTGTTGCTGTATCACTACCTTTTCCACTTTCAGTGGTGGGTTATCAGCATTTTTAATTACAATAAAAAATAATGCAGCCTTGGTTTTAGGCAATTCAAACATTACAGGAATGGCAGATGAAATTTGAAAACTACCAATTTCAATTCCCGGTTTTACAGCCTGGGATTGTGTATATTCCGCAAGGTGGATTGTAACATTGCGGCTGTAAAATTTTGAACCGCCTATTGTCAGTATTATTTTATCAAATTGGTATTTTCTATCTTGCCTAACTTCAATTACTGAATAATTTGCACTGTCATTTTGTACAAAGGAAGGCAAGGGATTATCCTGGTAAATTTTTATTTTCTTTGCACCTTGAGGTTTATAAATACCGGCCTTGGTAATAAGTAAAGGATCATGGTGATTGTTATTAATTATAATTTTTAGGTACCGGTATTTTGCCAATGGAAAATTTATTTCCTGTACATATTCATCCTCCAGATTTTCATAACTCCTGCCGATAAATAATTTATCATCAATGATATACCAATCCTGCAGGTTATTACTGCCGCTTAATATTGCTGTACGGTTTACAGCAGCGTTTTTAAGCATTAGCCTGAGGTTATTAATACCTTCCTTGCTGTTGTTTTCTATTATCAATAAGTTTTTACCACTGTCTGCAATGATATTTTGCATGATGGGAAATGCGCTAAAAAAATCATTCCCGGTTGATGCCTGCCCATACTGTAAAAGATGAGGTATCCACTGCTTGTTTTCATCAGCTACCCGGATATCGCTAAAATCAGTTTTTACTTTGGCTGATAAAAGTGGGGAAACAGCAATAGTATAAAATCCATTTGCACCAGGTGTATCCAAACTGGCAGTGTAATTAAATTGTTGTGCAAAATTTAATATAGGCAAGATAGCAATCAGCAGTGTTACCAAAAATATTTTATATGGCTGTATCATCAATAATTAATTTTTTAAGCTTTTGATACATAAATGAAATGATAAGTAGCAAAATTCCCAACATAATAAAAGCTGTAATTTTACCTCCTTCAGAAATATTTCGGATATCTAACAAAAATAATTTTAGCAACGCAAGTGAAAAAAGGGTAAGCGAAACTATGCGTAACGTTTTATATTTATGCCGCATACCAAGCCACATTATCGTAAACGAGCAAAGTGCCCATACAATTGTAAGTCCTGCTTTGTTATATTGTTGCATCGACTTACTAATAGGTTGTAATGGGGCGACCAAATAAATATAAACATGCATACACTCAATACTAAAAAATATTATCAGTACAATATTTATAACCCATATAATTAACTTACCGGAATTATTAAATGCCAACTTATTATTCCTGTAAATTACAATAGCCTGGTAAAGCAGCCACAGCAGTAATAACGCTGAAATCCAATGCACCATTATTTGAACAGGTGCATATTGATTTTGAATTACCCCATCTCTTAAGCGGATAACATTATTTGTGCTAACCAAGTACATGAAAACACAAGCACTAATAATCAGTAGCCGCAATAATATTCTTACGCCTGGCCTGTATTTACTGATAAGCCATAAAATTAGTGCAGTAAATAAATAGGTTATTAACTGGTGCCATCCATTGGGCACATCTTGGTTTTGATTGTTGTAAAAGTATAAGTTTACACCAAATATGCAGGTAAGATAAAAAATTAGGGCTGCTATAATTATCATTACTGCTGATGCGGTATTATTCTTAATTCCTGCAATATAAATACCCCCATTTTTTTCTTTTTGCAAACGGATAGCATATACACAGAAAGCTACCACGGCAATAACATTGGTGATAAACCCTTGTGTGCTTTTATAAATTATAGTAAGATGATTGCTGCTGGTATCATTTGCTTTATACCAGTCCATGCCTAAACTGATTAGGGCCAATATTAAAATAACAAAGGATGAATATTTAAAAATGCGGATAGTACTGCGTTGGTGCAGCCAATAAAGTAATACAAACTCTGCACTCCAAAATAATGTAATCGTGTGGCCATGTAATTGAACTGGTACCGCAAGAGAAATGAAAGTAAGTGTAAAACCAATTAGCAAAAACAATAAATTTTTATCACCCTTATTTGATTTATAAAAATATCCGGCAAGACAAAAATTTATAACCCCTAAAGTAATAGTAAACAGTCCCTGGTACGCACCTTCATTCCAAAAATGTAAATTAGTAATACCTGCGGCATAATAACTAAATGTAGTTACCAGCAACAGTGAAAAATCAAAGGCTTTAAATTTTTGCCGGATCCGTACATTATAAACCATGCCCATACCAAGAAATAGTATATAAAATGCCGAGGCAAACAATAATGAGTTTTTGTAGAGAATAAAACCGGAGTGAAATAAAACGTTTTGAACCAGCCATCCTCCATATATGATTAATGTAAAGAAAAGAGCAATAACATGGATAATCTGCCATTTTTTAAAATAAGAAAGAGCGAGCATCCCCAGGTTTAAAATTAGCAGGTAAGTAAATAGTACCAGGTAGTTTCCATTGCCGGTACTTATTAAAAAAGGAGTTATAAACCCACCAACAGCGGCAATTACTGCCAGTTCTGTTTTATCATACAACAATGAAAGCAATACCGCAAAAATTGTAATGATCACCATTATTACAAATGCTGCTGTTTGTGAAAACAACTGATATTGATGAAACCCAAATGCAATGGTAAAATAAAATACAGCAATTCCCCCTCCAGCCAATACCGAACTAAATGAACGATAAGTATTGCGCAGGTAATGAGCCACGCCGGTTAATATTACACCACAAACAATACCAATGCTTACCCTCCCGGCCTCTTTGATCCAGTTTTGGTCAATAGCATATTTTACAAAAAATGCTATACCCAATACCAACACGGTAATCCCAATTTTATTGATTAGGTTTTCGCCTATAAATTTCTCCAGGTCAGGGTTGTTGCGTAACCATTTGTCCATCCAACTTTCTGTTGCGGTAGAAATTAAATTAGGTCTTGAAATTTCGCTGGACATTGCGATTTGATCCTCCTGAATAAATAAGGTTGTTGGAGATACAACATCCTCCTCCAGTATCCCGGGGATTAATTCCAGTTGGGCAGGCACAGTATGCTCCGGTATTATTTCTGCCGGAATGTGTGGGCGCCATTGTACAACATTTTCATCGGTTGGCTTAACAGGCTGCTCATAAGGTGCAGGTGAATTTTTTGCTGTTTCTTTTAATTCCCGCAGTTCTTTTTGTAAGGATGCAAAACTTTGATGGGTTTGATTAGCTGTTTCTTTTTGAGCTGCTTTTATTTTAAATAATAAAATAATAATGATGATAAATGCAATAAAAATTAAGGCTTCCATGGCAGAATGTTTGGTTGGGTATGTACAGCAAGATAAGCCGCCACAGCCAAAAGCAACAGAATATTAAAACAATACCATCTTAAGTAAAATGTATCAGGCCTTAATTTC
>JANMVB010000655.1:0-4332 GCA_031392305.1 Ferruginibacter sp. | reverse complement strand
CTCCTTCAAATGAAGGGGCTTTTTTTATTGTATAAAATGACGATGATTTTTTATTTATACGAAGTAAAGAATAAGAAAATATTTGACCGGCAGTTATACAGTTTGCTATTTTAATAATTTATTTTAGGCTGGTATCCACCTTATCAATATTTTCGGGCTCATTTTTAAAACCCGCTGTTTACCCGGCAATAAACCCACACCACTTATGAAACACGTTGTGCTGCTCTGTATTTGCTTTATATATGCCACAATCTTTGGCCAAAACAAAAAATTTTCTTTTCAGATTGGTTCTGAATTTAACCTCCCCCGAAAAACAGAAGACCTCGCTTTTTTGGGCAACCAAAAAGATGGCATTGTAAATCTTTCTATTAAAAAAGATGAATTGAACATTGTAAGGTTCGATCCTAAAACACTCAATACTACCAGCGAAAAAGTGGTGGAGTTGGCGGAAGCAACTAAAAATTTCAACAGCGAAAAAGTGATTGATTTTAATTCAAATTATTTCTGGATACACAGTGACTGGGATAAGGCAGAAGAAACCGAACATTTGTATTATGATAAGATTGATGTAGCAAATGGTAAGATAACTGAAACAAACCATCCAATGTTTGAGTCTTCAAAAATTGCCGGTAATGGTACTATTGGAACAGGTTTTAACCAATATAAAACCACCGATAAGTACGAATACAATTATGATGCAGACAGAAAAAAATTGCTGGTCAGTTACCGCCTGCATCCGGAAGAAAGAAATGACAAAAAAAATTATGACAAGATTGGCCTGCAGGTTTTTGATGATAAAATGAAAAAAATGTGGGGCAATGTTTTTACCATGCCTTATACAGAAGCAATCATGGACAACTCAGATTTTTCAGTGGATGGAAATGGTAATGCTTACCTGCTGGCGAAGGTGTACGACTCTGAGAAAAGAAGGGAACGGGATAAAAGCACCGGGGCACCTGCCTATCATTACGAAGTATTAAAATTTACAAAAGACAATAAAAAAATCATCAGCGCTACCATTGCAATTGATGAGAATTTTATTAGGGAAGCTACCCTTATTGAAAATTCAACGCACGAAATGATTATTGCCTGCACTTACAGCAAAAAATCAAAGGGTGTAGGTACGGATGGAGTTTTTTTAGCCCTGATGGACCAGCAGGGTAAAATTGCAAAGTATAAAAATGGCTATTATGAATTTCCTTTGGCGGAGCTCCAAAAATTTGAATCAGCCAGTGCTAAAAGAAAGATGGAAAAAAGTGATGATTTTGAAGTGCCCAATTTAAAAGTAAGGGAAGTAATTATTGAAAATGATGGAAGTGTATTTCTTGCATGTGAAGAGTATTTTAGCTATACTTCTACTTATACCAGCTCAACCGGCAACATTATCACAAGAACTTATTATTATTATGAAGATATGCTTGCGGCAAAAGTAAATGCTGCAGGCAAATTTGACTGGGTGCGTAAAATACCGAAGAGGCAAACTGGTGGTAATGGCCGTGGCACAATGAGTTTTAAACTAATCAGCGATGCATCTGGCTATTACTTTCTATACCTAGATAATTTAAAAAATATGGAGCTCACCGAAGACCAGGTTCCAAAGGTGCATGTGGATGGCTATGGTGGCCAGGTAGTAGTTGCTAAAATTGATAAAGCTGGTGTACTTAGCAAAGAACTTTTGTTCAATACCAGGGATGAAGAAATGATGATATTTCCGGCAGATTTTGACCGCATAAACGGCAACCAGTTTATCGGAAGGGCAAGACTTAAAAAGAAAAATATGTTTAAGCCATTGCTTATTACGGTTAATTAAATTGGCGTTTTTACATAAAAAACCCGGGGCTTTTAGTCCCGGGTTTTTATTTTATTTTTTTGTTTTACTCCTTCAAACTTTTTAAATAAGCAATACTCTGCGGCACCTGTATGTTTACGATATTGCTTTCATCTTCTATAAAATAATGTTTAATACCAACTTTTTTTGCTTCCCTTAAAATAGCGGGGATATTTAATTCGCCGGTACCAAGTGCCACATCATTGTCGTTGGAGGTAAGGCCGGTAAGGTCTTTCTTTGTGCCTTTGCGCATGTCTTTCAGGTGCATCAGTTTCCAGCGGTTGCCATATTTTTTTAGCAGGCCGGCAGGGTCACCGCCGCCAAATTGAATCCAGAATATATCCATCTGAAATGATACATATTCAGGGTTAGTGTTGTTCATAATATAATCAAGCAGGGTGCCGTTTTCATACGGTTGAAATTCGTAGCCATGTGCATGATAGCAAAATGTGAGGCCACTTTCTTTTAATATTTTTCCGGCTGCATTAAAATCTTCTACCGCTTTTTTTGCATTATCAATATTGAAACTTCCGTTTTTGTGGGGTATCCAGGCACACATAATATATTTGGCGCCTAAAATTTTTGCCCGGTAAATTACCGAGTCGAGGTTTTTTGTGAGTTGATCGTAGCCTACACCGGTAGATGGTATGCTAATGCCCCTATCATCGCATAATTTTTTGAATTCTTCCGCAGGCATGCGGCCACCGCCACCTTCTATTTCTGTAAAGCCCATCATCTTAATGGTATCCAATGTAGCTGCTACACTAATAGGAAGGCTCTTTCTAAAAGTGTAGGTTTGTACACCAAAAGCGGCAGTGTATAAAGGCTTTCCTGATTTTTGAGCAAATACGCTTTCACTGTTAAAAGATAAAATCAACAATGCAACGAGGACAGGTTTCCAAATTTTTTTCATAATTGTATTTTGTGATTGTTTGAAATGAATAGCTAATCTATCAGGCTAAACTTTTTTGTTTTAAAGTCGATTATTACAATGTGATCAAGAAAGAGTTTATTACCAATTAACCCAGCCACTTTTGCTTCGTCAAAAATTTCCGATTCACCTTTTTCGAGATAGACAACCATGTTTTTATACGCCTTGCCCAGTATTTTAACCTGCTTATCAGTCTTTCCGCCCAATGCGTTATATACTACCCCCGATTCGCCATTATTGATATCGTACAAGGTATCAGTAAGTTGCTTTGGTGCAAACAATTTGGATGATTTTGGCGTAGTGTTAAGCGTAAACATGCTTGCACCACAATCATACATAAAATCTATTTTTTGGCTACCAATTTGAACCGGCAAAATAATCCTGTTCTTGTAAAATTTAAATGATGAATAATTTAATTTTTGTTTGTAAAACTTGTTGGCCAGGCTGTCACAATAACCAATTCTTTTATTTTTAAAGTCAAGGATCAACACCCTGTTTTTAAAAATATCTACCCCGATGGTGCCGATACTAAAACCTTTATATTTATCGAGCAGGTCTTGCGGAAAGTCGCCGCCGATTTTATCATTTTTTAAAATGGTACCCGGCAGAACGGTGGTGTCGAAAACAAAAGGAGGCGTAAATATTTTATACCAGTTACCATTATATGCTGTGTCTGCCCTTTTAATTTTATCGGATAGATAAGGGAACTTAGTTTCAAATTTTTTATAGGTGCCCCCTTCAAGATAGGTGTAAGGGCTGCCCGTGTCGAGCTGCCAGCGAAAAAAATAATCGAGTGTATCAAGGCGTGATGTTACAAGCATTACGTCTTTGGTTGATGGATCTGCCCATTCAAAATTTATCCATGATACCTTTTCATTCTCTAATGCTTTTTGTGCAGGTGAACACAGCCAAACACAAAGAAAAAACAATAGTGTAGGGAATTTTTTTTTCATTTTTATGGCCTCTGAAACAGGCGGCTTTTTAATTATTTTGCAGGAAAAGTTGCCCAATGATATCATAGTACAAGAGGGCGATGCAACGATGCTTCACATTGCTTCGCAGCCCGGACCAACATTTTTTTTTCTAAATATTCAGCTTCTTTTTTTCTTCAACCGCATGGTCAACAGCCCGTGCGGTGAGCGCCATAAAAGTTAACGTAGGGTTTTGTGAACCGGTTGAGGTCATGCAGGCGCCATCTGTAACAAATACATTTTTACAGTGGTGCAACTGGTTCCATTTATTGAGCAACGAAGTTTTTGCATCATGCCCCATGCGCACGCCACCCATCTCATGAATATCAGAGCCCGGTGGCGATTTTGTATCCTCAGCTTTGATGTTGATGAACCCAGCTTTTTCAAACATTTCTTTCGATTGCTGTACATAATCTTCTACCATCTTATCATCATTTTCACTCCACTCGCAGGATACGATCAGTTGCGGAATATTGTATTTGTCTTTTAGATCCGTATGCAGCCGAACATGATTTTTTTCCAGGGGTACACACTCCCCCATCATCCAGCTACTCACATTCCAGTTGCCCGGCGTTGGGTGCAATAAATTTTCTCTTAATTGA
>JANMVB010000627.1:0-16523 GCA_031392305.1 Ferruginibacter sp. | reverse complement strand
AGCCCCTTATGGCCGATGGTACTGGTATTCCAACCGGGAGAGTAGGTAGCTGCCATATTTATTTAAAAAAACCTCCGCATTTGTTTGCGGAGGTTTTTTTGTTTTTGGGGGTGCTGCTATTATCTACTTCAATAACTAATGCCGGATGCTTTTCTCTGAGTTTGGCAAAAGACAGGCATTGTATTTTGCGTTTTTCATGATTTATGGGTTTGTCACAGCTTCAGTATTTTTCGTTGTTGTTTTATCATTTGGTAAACAATGCATCTGCCAGTTGTCATTTAGCAGTTCTATCAGCATTGCATCGCTAAAGTGGTAATATGATTTTAGTATTTCCAAGGGGAAGGGGATGCCAGACTTTAAGTCGAACCATAGCTTGCACCCTTTGCTATTAATAGTATTTAAGGGTACTTAAATCGCTTTTATGAAATGCCTAAAAGGAAATGGTCTTGTGCAACTGACAAAACGTTGTGTTGTAAAATGCGGTTAACTGTAAATGGTCGGGATATTCAAATAATAAGTTAGGTACTTTGTGAAGATTTTAATTACCCGGTTTTGTGCATTTTTATGCTATTGCGGTTTTTTATAACATCTTTTATTCACAAATACATAACCAGTCTTGATTATATATTTATAGATAGACCTTAAAATAGCAGCACCTTCAACTTTCGCATAAATTATTTATTATGGGGAGAAACAGGTAAGTGTTTAGAGCAGGGCTAATATTGATATGGTACAATAATATTTTCTAACCTTAAACTTTCTCCCTAATCAATCAGTTGGTTTTTCATAGCATAAAAAACCAGGCCAACAGAGTTCTTTACGCCAAAACGCTCCATTAAACGATCTTTTATAGCCTCAACTGTACGAGAACTAATATCCATTTTAAGGGCTATTTCAGAGGCTGTAAATTCCATACATACAAGGGTAAGTACTTCTTTCTCCCTTTCACTGATTACAATTTCTGAGCTTAGATTAGGATTAAATTTTTGCTTGCTATAGTTCTTCTTAATCAGCACCTTATTTACAAAAGGATTAAGATAAAATCCAGTTCTCATTACATCCATGATGGCCCTTTTTATTTCATCAGGGTCAGTACTTTTCAATAAATACCCTGCAGCACCACAATCCATTAAATGTCCAACAAAACGTTCATCTTCGTACATTGTTAAGATTAATACCCTGATATTTGGAAACTCTTTGGTAATTTGTTTAGTAGTGTCTATACCATCTTTAACGGGCATTCTCAGGTCGCATAAAATTACATCAGGTAATGCTTCGGGAATTTTTGAAAGCAGTTCTTCCCCGTTCTCAGCCTCCATTACAAACTTTATGTTTGTATAGGGTTTCATAGAAAGTACTACTCCCTTTCTAAAGATCTGGTGATCATCTGCAATGGCTACTTTAATTAAACTCATACAAAATGTGATAGTGCAAATTTAAGGAAAGTTATCGGTTTTGATTTTGGATACAAGTGCTCACACATAGCAAATATCAATCCAAAGAAAAATAAAAATTTATGCAATTACAATAAAAATTAAACCCATTTTAATAGGTTGAATCTTTTGGTATTTCAAGGGTTACCTTGTAATAAGTATGACTTGGGTCAATTTCAAAAAATATTCGTCCATTTAAAACTTTAATCCTGCTGGCAATATTTTTAAGGCCAAGACCAGTTGACACATGATTTAGCCTGTCGAATTCTGTTTGAACAATACCTTGTCCATCGTGGTGTAGGCGAAGATAACTATGAGTGGCATTGGCATTTTGTGTAAGATGGATAAATCCTGCGTTGCTATGTTTTATAATATTGTTTACCAATTCTTGCATCACCCTGAAAATTAGTAGCTCTTGCTCTAACTTTAATCGGGTCCTATAATCATGAAAGCGAACACTTGCATTTAATGTACCACTGCCGTTAATCTTTTGAAACAGATCGCTCATTGCACTCTCTAAACCAAAATTTTTGAGAGTTGGCGGCATCATACTATGGCTGATATTGCGTATTAGTTGTATGGCATCATCAATAATTTGTTTGGCACTGAAAATAGATTGTAATTGAGCAGCAGGTTCCTGGTTTATCATATTTTCATTCAGGTAAAGGCGGGCAGTAGCAAGCAGGGGCCCTACATCATCATGTAAATCCGCAGCAATGCGGTTTCGCTCTTCTTCCTGGAATTTGATAGAAGCATTTAAAAGAATTTGTTGTTTATCGTCTTCTAATTTTTTTAATTGATTATTAAAACGAATTACTTTTCGCTGATGAAAAATTACAAAAAATACAATGCCGAGCGTTAGGCTAACCATTGCAAGTGTACCAAACAACATTATATAGGTAAACCCGGAAGAAGTGTTTGTAGTTGCTTGTAAAAGAATCATCAGTGGCGTTGAGGTTATTTTTATTGGTTATAAACGCAGAATATTTTTATTTGTTATATACACTAAAGGGGTCAAGGGATTTATTTAGATCTGACTGCAATGATATTTTTTCATTTTTGATGGTAAGTTGACGGCTCATCATTAAGCCTATACATAGAAGTACGTTTTTAGAAATAGTAAAAAAATTATAAATTAAATTGTATTGAATTTTGAAAACCTCGTTTTTAACAGCAGCTTTAGCATACAAAAAAAGGAAAAAATTTCCAGAGAAATAAATGATGAAACCAGTAGAAATCCAAAAACTCATTGAAAGATAAATCGGAGTTGTTAAGCTAAATTGTATTTTTTCGTAAAAGAAAAATATAATTAAAAGAATGAAAAAAAGGCATTCTATCACAAGTGGCATAAAGCTGATTACCTGAACAACACTTGTGTAATAATCGTATAAAGCGAGCACAATAAATAATGAAATTACTATTGGGAAAATTACTTTAATTGCCCCATTTATTAAGATTTGCTTGTAGTAATAACATAATAAACTAAATTCGATAACGATTGCAATTCTTTTTAGAATTGTTGTTACCTTAAGATTTTCTAAATAATAACGGAAGAATAAAACCAATAGAATAATAGTGCCGTACAATAGTGTGTAAACAAAGAATGCCTTTCCTTCTTTTGTAGCAAATATTTTTTTAAAGAAAATACTACAGAGAATGAAAGGCAATAATTCAAAAAAGTAAGTGACAAAAAGCAGAATCTGCAAAGTAGAAAGTTTTGATAAAAATAACCAACTACATCAGATTAACAAAATTTACTTAGTCATTAACGAATAAAGTGATGTCCCAAGATTGCATGGTAATGATTTTTAGAGGTTTAATTAATAGTTTCAATGTAAACTTGCTCTAAAATTTTATAATGAACAATAGGGTAAAATCCTTTATCAATATGATAAATGACCGCAAATCAAGTGAGCGCAAGGATTTCAGATAAAATACCTGGTAAAAAAACTAATAAAACTGGGGTAAATATACGAGTATAAAATAGTAAAATTACTATCCATAATCACAGTGTGTTTATTATAATAACAATATCAGTGAGTAAAAAATTGAAGGATAATTTTCGGCAACTTTGAGAAAGTTGGGCAATAAATATAACAAGCGGGGCTATTTTGTACTAAGGGAAAATACTAATTGCAATTTTCGAATAATAAGTATGAGTACAAAATTATATTTAAAAAGTTGATTGACGCAGAAGCACAAACACAGATAAGGTTTTAAGGAAATATTGGATTATAGATTCTTTTATTAGTTTATTGGATTTTTTGGATTTGAATACATAAACTATGTGAGCCTTTGTCAATCAACTTATACAAAGATAATGGTAAGAAGTTGCCTGTAGGTGAGGAAATCTGCCCTATTTTTTAACTGTAAGATTTACATGAGAAAATGTAAGATTTGCCAATTGTAGGGTATATTAACTATTCAAATTTAAGTAGAAATACCATGCCGGGTTTTCGTAAAAATACTTCATGATCTTATGCCTGTGAGAATTTTATAAGAAAAATTTTTTTTTTAAATCTGAATATACTAATCTATTAATTAATTGACTGTAAGCACCATTAAGTAAATTTAAACACTTAATTTTAGAAGCGACACAGTACAACCCAATTCTTATGGCCATTACAGCTAACCACGTTATTAAAATTGCAATTGCAGATGATCACAAAATATTTCGGGATGGAATAAAAATGGCTCTTTCCGGCAAGGAGAATTTAAAAATGCTATGGGAGGCAGAAGACGGAAAGGACATGATGCACAAAATCGCAATCAAAAAACCGGAGGTGCTGTTAATGGATATCCGGATGCCAGAAATAGATGGTATCAATGGAATTGAATTAATTCGTAAGGAATATGAAGACATAAAGATTATAGTGCTTACGATGTATGACGATCACCAGATGATCAGTAAAATGATGGAAATGGGGGCGAACGCCTACCTTACCAAAACTACTGACCCGGAAGAGATTTATGAGGCAATACTTACCTGTATTAATGAAGATTTCTATTTTAACGACCTCGTTAATAAAGCAGTAATGGGTAAATTGATGCAAAAGAAAAATGTGCGTCAACATTACGGAACAAGCACTGCTATACATTTTAATGAAAAAGAAATAAAAATTTTACAATTGCTAGCAGAAGATAAAACTACAGAGGAAATTTCGAAAGTTATTTTTTTAAGCCCAAGAACGATTGAGACCATTCGCCAAAATATGAAAACCAAGGTTAATGCTAAAACAATAGGGGGCCTTATCATGTATGGTATGCGAAACAAATTGATAGAATAAATAAAGGATGAATTAGTTTTAAAGTTGTTTTTCTAAATCTTTTTTATATGTCAATGTGAATTTCTTATTATTACTTTTTAACGCTGTTCGTTTTCTCTCGAATATTATTTTTGAACAAAGCAATTCTATTTTACTTCCAGCTTATTTACTGTTTATTCTTTTAGGGTAAGTTTCAAAATCAATTACCAGGTATGCAAATTATTTAAGGAACAAAATATTTGTTGCCAGATTATTAACCAAATTGTGGGTTATTAATTTTTAGGTTTGATGTAAGTTTGCCAATCTCAGATATTTGTAAATATTTTTTAATGAACTGCACACCCTCATTTTTGCCTTACGCACAAACTGGTTATTTCTCAAAGATTGTTTTAGACTATATAATCCAGGCAAATGGTATTCTGCCTTTTTATCAGCATCCCGTTTCTATTGAAGGGATAATGGAATCAATAAAAAGCCGCCGGCTTTTTAAAAATGAACGGTCATTACTTAGTAGCATTTTCAGGGAGCAATACAGCCATCTTACACCTTCTTCAAATGTTACATACAATATAGAATCTTTATTGCATGAAAACACTTTTACAATTTGCACAGCACATCAACCAAATATTTTTACAGGCCAGTTGTATTTTATTTATAAGATACTTCACACCATTAAACTTTCGGCTTGGTTAAATGAAAATATACCGGGTTGTCATTTTGTACCGGTGTATTATATGGGCAGCGAAGATGCAGACCTGGATGAGCTTGGTCACATATTTATTAACGGTGAAAAATTTGAATGGAAGACAAAACAAACCGGTGCAGTAGGTAGAATGATAGTAGATGAGGAATTATTAAAGCTTATAGAAGCTATCAGCGGGCAATTATTAGTACAGCCTCACGGAGAGGAAATAGTGAAACTAATGATTGACTGTTATAAGGAGGGGCAATCAATTGAACAGGCAACTTTTCGCTTGGTGGATGCTTTATTTGGTGAGATGGGATTGCTTATTATTTTGCCTGATAATCCTGCTTTGAAAAAATCATTTATCCCAATAATCGAGAGAGAATTGACGGAAAAATTTTCTCATCCACATGTACAGCAAACGGAAGCTCAATTTCCGGTAGATTATAAAACCCAGGCCAGTGGAAGGGAACTAAACATGTTTTACCTGCTAGATAATAAACGGGAAAGAATTGAAATGGAAGATGATCAATGGATTGTATTAAACACTCCATTAAAGTTTTCCCGCAATGAATTGATTGCTGAGTTAAATGAACATCCTGAAAGGTTTAGCCCAAATGTTATCCTTCGTCCTGTATTTCAGGAGTGGATATTACCCAATATTGCATTTGTTGGTGGTGGGGGCGAAATTGCTTACTGGCTGCAGTTAAAAAGCACTTTTGAAGCAGCAGGTGTTCCTTATCCTGTATTGACAGTACGTAATTCATTTATGTTGATCAGTAAACAATTAGAAGTGTTGACAAATAAATTAGAATTAAACCAGATTGATCTTTTTAAACCAGAAACCGACCTGGTGAATTACCTGGTAAAAAGGGATACAACTGTGCAATTAAATATTGAAAAGGAAAAAGATCAATTATCTACATTGTATGAGCAATTAAAAATCACGGCGAGTAAGATTGACATAACTCTGCAAAATCATACAATAGCTTTACAAACTCAATCGCTAAAAAAAATAGATGAATTGGAAAAGAAAATGTTGCGTGCAGAAAAGAAAAAATTTGATGCTGAGGTCAGGCAATTGAATAAAATAAAATCTCAATTATTTCCGAATAATAATTTACAGGAAAGAGTAGATAATTTGATGCCTTATTATGCAAAATGGGGTAAGGATTTTATTAAAGTAATCTTTGAAAATTCTCTCAGTTTAGAACAACAATTTACAATTCTCTCTCAGAAATAAATTATCGTGAATGGTCAATGGTGAAATGAATGTGAAGTGAGAATAATAGTATAATTTACAAACAGCATTATATCATTAGAAACTCTTATAATTTTTTCGAAACAATTCGTGTAATTCGTGCCTTAAAATTCGTGCAATAAAATCCCAACTTACACCTATTTATCAAAATCATTTGTAAAGCCAAGCCGCTTTACATTTTTTACGCTTTCCATTACAATGTCATCCTGGTATTCTTTATAAGCTTCTAATTTACCCGCAATGGATGGGTCGTGTAGCGCTAATATTTGTGCAGCCAAAATGCCTGCGTTTTTTGAACCATTTAATGCAACGGTTGCTACCGGTACGCCATAAGGCATTTGTAAAATAGATAGAACAGAATCCCATCCATCAATTGAGTTGGAGGATTTAACCGGCACACCAATTACGGGTAAAATAGTATTTGCTGCTACCATGCCCGGCAGGTGCGCTGCACCACCGGCACCGGCAATAATTACTTTTAATCCTCTTTCTTTTGCTTTGGAAGCATAGTCACGTAAACGCTCAGGAGTACGATGTGCAGATACAATGGTGAGCTCAGGCTCTACCTCAAACTGGCGAAGCATTTCGGCAGCACCTTTCATAATTTCCAGGTCGCTTTCGCTACCCATTATAATTCCAACAAGCGGGCTCATACATCAAAATTTTACGCAAAGAAAGGCAAAAATAATAAATCACCTGTTTATAGTTTTTGTAAACAATTATTTTATTATAACGGAAACTGCCTACCCATAAATTTTAATGGCTTCACGAAAATTCATACTAAGCAATGACAATAAAAATGTAAAGCGTCAAAGCAAAATGTTTGTTAATTAAATTCATAAAATTTTATTTGTGAACTTCACAATCGATTGCGGCAGTATCAAATATGTTATATTTGAGTTTACTTTATTTTTAAGTTTACAAAATGCAATATTCCCCTACTCGTATTACTATACCTGCACTTATTTCTATACTATTTCTATTTTCCCAATGTAAGAGCAAAGCAAAAAATGGCGATGCCCCAAAAGTAAATGCGCCTGTTGTGGTAGATGTTTTAATAGCAGCAAGAGAATTAGTAAGCAATGTGATTGAAGCAAACGGAACGGTGATTGCAGGTGAGTACCTGGAGCTGAGGCCTGAAGTAAGCGGGAGGCTTACTTTTTTAAATCTTCCGGAGGGCAAGTATATAGCCAAAGGCACTGTGGTAGCACGGGTGAACGACGCAGACCTACGGGCTCAAATTTCAAGAACTAAGGTGCAGTTAGACCTGGCCCAAAAAACAGTAAACAGGTACAAGCAATTACTGGATGTAAGTGGTATTAACCAGGCAGATTACGATGTTGCACTTAACCAGGTAAATACCTTGAATGCTGATATAGTTTATACCCAGGCGCTTATTGATAAAACTGTTATAAGAGCGCCTTTTAGTGGTGTTGCAGGTTTAAGGCAGGTAAGCCCTGGTGCATATGTTACACCCACTACCATCATAGCTACATTGCAACAAACCAACGAAGTAAAAATAGATTTTACGCTTCCTGAAATATATGGCAACTCAATAAAAAACGGAAGCCTGATAGATGTGGTGGTAGATGCAGCATCTACGCAAAGAAGCAAGGCTGTAATTATTGCTACAGAACCTGGGGCAAATACCGAAACCCGTAACCTGCGGGTGAGGGCTGTTTTAAAAGGGGTTACAGCAAATCCGGGTGCCTTTGTAAAAGTTTACATTGATGCCGGCAAAGGAAAATATTCTATTAAAGTACCTACAAATTGTATAATACCTGATGATAAAAACAATCAGGTGATATTGGTAAAAAATGGATCCGCCAATTTTGTAAACGTACAAACCGGTATAAGGGAGGCTAATACAGTAGAAGTTTTAAGTGGAATAAACGATGGGGATTCTGTTGTAGTAACGGGTGTATTATTTGCCCGGCCAAAAAGTAAATTGAATGTGAGGAGTGTAAAAAAAATCGTGGATTTGTAACACTTTTTTTTAATGAAGTTTATGCTGAAGCTGTGTGCGTTAAATAATTTTTTTTACAAGCATTGGTTTTTCAATTAAACATTGTTGTGTCACTCCCTTGTACCACAAACCTATTTGGTTCACTGCCTTGAAGACCCTTTTACTAAATACATATATGGTGCGCCGTATTGACTAAAAAATAGATTGCCCGTTATTATTACTCTAAATATAATGTGGTAAAAGATCCCCAATGGTATGCGGTACAAGGGAGTGACACAACGATGATGCCCATTGATATAATGCCGGTTAAAAAAATGTGTTTGCGAAATCGCTGACCTGTAGCGATCAATCAATATTTTTTTGGGGAATGCCGGGGGTATAAAAGCTGGTAAAAAAATTGCTTTACAATAAAAAATTTGCACCGACCATACAATGAATATTTCTGAATTTTCTTTAAAGCGGCCGGTTTTTGCAACAGTCTTAAACCTCATGATCATTTTGTTTGGCGTGGTGGGTTATACCTTTCTCGCTGTACGTGATTACCCTGCAATTGACCCGGCTATTATAAATATAAGTACTTCCTATACGGGTGCCAATCCGGATATTATGGAGAGCCAGGTTACGGAGCCTTTGGAGAAACAAATTAATGGCATACCCGGTATTAGAACAATTACTTCTTCAAGCACTTTGGGCAACAGCAATATTACCGTAGAGTTTGAACTTAGTGTTGACCTTGAAGCTGCCGCCAGTGATGTACGTGATAAAGTAGGCCAGGCAAGCCGCAGCCTTCCACAGGATATTGATGCACCCCCGGTAGTAACCAAGGCGGATGCCAACAGCGATTTTATATTAATACTTGCTGTGCAAAGCCGCACTAAAGGCCTGCTTGAATTAAGCGACTATGCCGAAAATGTATTGCAGCAACAGTTTCAAACAATACAGCAGGTAAGTTCTGTAAATATTTTTGGGCAAAAGCGTTATGCCATGCGGATATGGATTGACCCTGATAAAATGACTTCTCAGGCCGTTACTTTTTCTGATATCCGCACTGCATTAAATAACGAAAATGTTGATCTTCCGCCGGGTAAAATTTATGGCAACAACACAGAGCTTACTATTAAAACCCTGGGCAGGCTTACTTCTGAAAAAGATTTTCAGGACCTTATCATTCGCTCCGACAGCACCGGCATCATCAGGCTGGGTAATGTAGCCCGTGTAGAAATTGGCCCTGAAAGCCTGGAGCAAAGCTGGAAATACAATGGCGTAAATGCAGTTGGCCTGGTGCTGATACCACAACCCGGTGCAAATAATATTCAGATAGCCGATGATTTTAATAAAAAACTGGAAGCGATTAAGAAAAGTAATAAGTCGGATATAGAAATGAATGTATTGCTTGACAATACCATTAATATCCGTAAATCAATTAATGAAGTAAAGGAAACATTGATCATCTCTTTTGGCCTGGTGGTGCTGGTGATTTTTTTCTTTTTTAGGGATTGGTTAATTGCCATTCGGCCACTGATTGATATACCTATTTCGCTGGTAGCGACTTTTTTTGTGATGTATTTTGCAGGGTTCTCAATAAATGTTTTAACCCTGTTAGGCATTGTATTGGCAACCGGCCTGGTGGTGGATGATGGTATTGTGGTAACAGAAAATATTTTCAGCAAATTTGAAAAGGGTATGCCCATACGCCAGGCAGCATTGGAAGGGAGCAAGGAAATATTTTTTGCTGTAATCTCTACATCTGTTACACTGGCGGTAGTGTTTTTACCGGTAATATTTTTAGAAGGTTTTATTGGTCGTTTATTCCGGGAGTTTGGTGTTACACTGGCTGCTGCTGTATTAATATCTGCATTGGTATCGCTTACTATTACACCGGTATTAAATGTGGTACTTAACAGAAAGAAGGCGGGGCATGGTAAGTTTTATATGAAGACGGAGCCTTTTTTTACCGGCATGGAAAATGGTTACCTGCGATGGTTGAAAGGGTTTTTAAAAGTAAGGTGGCTGGCATGGGTAATAGTAGCATCATGTGGATTGATCATCTATTTAATTATTGGAAGTTTACAAACAGAGATAGCGCCCATGGAAGACCGAAGCAGCATACGCTTTACGGTAAGTGGAGCAGAGGGAACCAGCTATAGCAGCATGCTCAAAATTTCTGATGAAATCACTAATTTTTTGTATGATTCTGTGCCGGAAAGAGATTTTGTTTTTGCCAGAACTCCGGCAGGTGGCTCTGTAAATAGTTCTCAGCCCAGGCTTGCGCTGGTAGAACCTTCTCAACGACAACGGACCCAGGCGCAAATAGCCAGCGATCTCCAAAAGAAACTGGTACGTTTTAATGATGCCAGGGTTTTTGCAGTCCAGGAACAAACTATTGCGGTAGGAGCAGGCTCAAGAGGCGGCCTACCAGTACAATTTGTTATACAAAATCAGGATCTCGATAAATTACGGGAAGTAATCCCTAAATTTTTGGATGAATCCCGTAAAGATAAAACCTTTGCCAACGTTGACGTAAACCTAAAATTTAATAAACCTGAAATAGATCTTTCGTTAGACAGGATAAAAGTTAAAGATCTGGGTTTGTCTTCCCAGGATGTGGTGTCTGCTTTACAATCAGCTTTTAGTGGTGGCCGACTTGCCTATTTTATAATGAATGGCTACCAGTATTCGGTTATTGCCCAGGTTGACAGAAGCAGCAGGACACAGCCGGAAGATATATCCAAACTGTTTGTTCGCAATAATAAGGGACAGCAGATACCTATAAGTTCGGTAGTAAAACTGGAGGAAAGCAGCAGCCCGGCTACATTGTTTCATTATAACCGGTACAAATCTGCCACTATTTCGGCTTCGCTTGCCGATGGTAAAACGGTAGGAGATGGCGTAATTGCCATGGAAGAAATAGGTAAAAAATTATTGGATGAAAGTTACCAGACATCACTTACCGGCCCCTCCAGGGATTTTAGGGAAAGCTCTTCAAATATTGCTTTTGCATTTGCGCTGGCATTGGTATTAATATACCTCATACTTGCAGCACAGTTTGAAAGTTTTATAGATCCGTTTATAATAATGCTGACAGTGCCCCTTGCAATGGCAGGCGCACTGTTGAGTTTGTTTTTATTTGATCAAACGTTGAACATTTTTTCGGAAATTGGCATGATCATGCTGATAGGACTGGTAACAAAAAATGGAATATTAATAGTAGAATTTGCCAATAAAAAAAGAGAGCAGGGGTTGGATAAAGTTGAGGCAGTTTTAGAAGCGGCTCAGCAAAGGCTACGGCCTATTTTGATGACCAGCCTTGCAACATCACTGGGGGCTTTGCCCATTGCATTAAGCCTGGGCGACTCAGCTACCAGCCGGGTGCCGCTGGGTATTGTAGTAGTGGGTGGAATTTTATTTTCACTAGTACTTACCTTGTTTATTATTCCGGCAATTTATACCTTTTTATCAGGTAAGCATAAACCCGAACAAGTTGCAATTGCAAATGATAAAATTGAAGAAAACATACATGAATAAATTTGGCAGGATGATAAAAACGTGTATATATTTTTTGTTACTAACGGCCTGCATTAAAGGCAATGCACAGGAAGTATTGACTTTAAATGATGCTGTTAATATTGCGCTTAAAAACAGTTTGGAAATTCAACTTGCAAATAACAATGTAGAGGCAAATACCATCTTAAATAATTACGGGGTTGCAGGTGGTTTGCCATTGGTATCTGTAGGCATAACTGATAATGAACAAATATCCACCATCAACCAGAAACTTAATACAGGCGTTACCATCAACCGGGATGCTGCTGCAGTAAATAATTTAAATTCAAATATTTCAGGTAGCATATTACTTTACAACGGCAATAGGGTAGTGGCCACCAAAAGTAGGCTGGCACAGTTGCTAAAGCAAAGTGAAACATTGCTTAATTCGCAGGTACAAAATATAATGGGCGCTGTAATGACCGGTTACTACGACATCGTTCGCCAGCAGAGTTATTTAAAAACTATTGAAAGGTCAATAGATGCATCTAACCAACAACTTAGTATTGTAAAAACCCGCCAGGCAGTAGGGCTTGCAAATAATGCTGATCTCTTTCAGGCGCAGATTGATCTGAATGCTTTGCAACAGGCACTTCAATCGCAGCAATTAATTATTGACCAGGCTAAAACAGAATTACTCCGGCTGCTTACTTTACGGCCCGACTCAATAGTTGCAATACGGGATACAATTATAGTAGACAATGCCATTTACCTTGATGCGATTTTATCTAATATTAATCAGAATGCTGATATTATTGCCGCACAGGACCAGGTGAAAATTAATGAGCTTATTGTAAAAGAAACTTCTGCACAGCGTTACCCTTCGGTAAGGGCAAATACAGGTTATAATTTTAACCGCAACCAGGCATCAGCAGGGCAGTTATTGCTCAACCAGAATTATGGTGTTTCCGGCGGCCTTACTATTGCCATACCAATTTATAATGGGTCAATTTTTAGGCGGCAACAAAAAGTAGCACAGATTAATGTGCGTAACGCACAGTTGAATAAAGATGTATTGTTAAGGGATTATAAATCGCAGGTTGTAAAGTTTTTTCAATCTTATTCTGCTACATTAAAACAACTGGAAACCGAGCGGCAGAATTACATTTTATCTAACCAGTTACTGGAGCTGGCATTGCTTAGGTTTGAATATAAACAAGCTACCATTGTGGATGTAAAAAATGCCCAGCAAAGTTTTGAGGAGTCTGGCTTTAGGCTGGTTAATTTAAGTTATGCCGCAAAAACTTCTGAGATAGAATTGAAACGTTTGGCCAATCAGTTGAAACTGTAATTTGCTTACCCACACCTAAGTGTACCCGTAAATTGTGTTTACCTTAACAGTAAAATTATTTTAGCAATTATTTTTTGTCCGGGCTAAGAAGCAATGTGGTTCATCGTTGCGTCGCCCTCTTGTGCTATATACCAATGGGCAACTTCACCTGCAAAATATGTAGCAAAACTTCAGCCTGCTGATACAAAGATTTTATTTTTTTATTACCAGGCCAGAATCATTTTACTATTTTGTCTTATAAATATCTACAAAGAGTAACAGCAATTTTTTAACAAATAATGCATGTAAAGTTCCCCATAGTTATGCGGTACAAGGGAGTGACACAACGATGATCCCATGAAAAAATAATGCCGGTAAAAAAATAATAATAGTGAAAATCAGTTTGATGATAAACCAATAACTTTAAACCGAAAACCCTTACTCTCCCAACACTTTTACAGTTTGTTTAATCCTGTTTGCCTGGTGTATTAGTTCCTGTTTTTCTTTGCTTAGGATGGTGATATGACCCATTTTTCTGCCGGGTTTGGTTTCTCTTTTTCCGTAGATATGTACAAAAACATTTTCTATTTGTAATATTTCTGCAAGGCCATCGTAGCGGGCATTTCCAAACTGTCCTTCGGCCCCTAATAAATTTACAATGGCTGCTGGTAAAATATGTTCTGTGCTACCCAATGGATAGCCTAAAATAATTCTCCACAGCATATCAAACTGCGAGGAGAAATTTGCTTCGATGGTATGGTGGCCACTGTTGTGTACCCTGGGGGCAGTTTCATTTACCCATACCTGGTTTGTATGATCCACAAATAATTCCACCGCAAATAAACCGGGGCTTTTAAAATCTTTCACCACTTTAAGCGCAATGGCTTCTATTTTCCACAATATTTTTTCATCAAGGTCTGCAGGGCTAACCTGGTATTCCAATAAGTTAAGGCGGGGATCAAAAACCATATCCACCGGGGGGTATAAAGTTGTTTCGCCATTATCTGCTACTGCAATAATTACTGCAATTTCTTTTTTTATATTAACCATTTTTTCAAGCACAGCCGGGCTGTCGAAGCCCTTGCCTAAATCCTCTTTTGTTTTTATAATTTGTACACCACGACCATCATAACCACCCATGCCAATTTTATGTACGGCAGGTAAAAAAGAAGTGTGCTGATTTAAATCGGCTAAATTTTTAGTGATAATAAAATCGCTCGTAGGAATGCCATTATCCTTATAAAATTGTTTTTGTAAAACTTTGTTTTTAATAATTTTTAAAGCAGCAGGAGATGGATAAATTTTAACGCCTTCACCTTCCAGTTTAAACAGCGCTTCTTCATTTACACTTTCAATTTCAATGGTAAGGGCATCCAGCCCTTTTCCAAATTCATATACATCATTGTAATTGGTAATGTCGCCCTTTATAAAATGATGGCAAAGATGTGCGGCGGGGCAATTCCTGTCGTTTTCCATCGTAAAAGTTTCTACAGGGTAGTTGGCGGCAGCCTGCAAAAGCATTCTTCCGAGTTGGCCACCACCCAGTATCCCTGCCTTTTTTTGCCTGTTGATTACCGGAATATTTTCAAAGGGAGCAACATGTGGATTGTTCATATTTATATCGTTACAGGCTTTTATTATTTCCAGTGAGTGCAAATGATTACTGATCAGCAATTCTTTACCGGCATTATTTAACACTTCGATTTGTGCTTCTCTTTCTGTTGCCTTTTCAAAATCATGGATAACTTCATAATACTTTAAAGTAAGGGGAGCTTTAAAATGGAAATAATTATTTGCATTCATGTCTTTCACATGATCTTCAAATCTTTTTTGCAAGTCATCTGTAACCCCGGAATGATAACTTCCATCTCCACATAAAATAAGATATACATAAAATACATCACGATTTGTGTAATATAACATGGGTGCAAAATAATCCTTTCTGTCCACTTTCGGGAACTGGTTGCTGCCGAAAATCTCATTAATTTATTTTAAAATAATATAAAATTTTATGCTTGCTTTAAATTTTTAAACCTATGGGAAATATTTTTTTCCGTGCAATTAGAAAACTACAAGCCACCTACTTCCGAATATTTAAGTAACGCGTTTTTAATTATATTAAATTAAACCTGGCGCTTACTTTTCCGGCAGTATTTTATTACAATATTTTTTCAATATGTACTCACACGAAAATTATTGCCCGTACAACTCCTGAATTACATAGTATATTTCCCATCACAAACAATAAGTAAATGTCCTACATGTAATTTAAAAAAAAGCACGAACTTGCACTATAACTCTTAGTGATTTTCCTCTGATAAAACCCAATAAAATATTTTATGCCAGTGAATGCTACAAATCCAGATCCAATAAAAGTGCTTATTGCTGATGACCATGTATTATATCGTGCAGGTGTTAAAACCGCACTGAGTATTAAAAAAGACATTAAGATTATAGCAGAAGCAGACAATGGAATGCATCTTTTACACATGCTTAAATCCGTACAGCCCGATGTAATTTTACTTGATATTCAAATGCCCGTAATGGATGGTATCGGGGCATTGCCGGAAATAAAAAAGAACTGGCCCAATATAAAAGTAATTATGCTCACCATGATGGATGACCATAGTATGATTACGAAATTAATGGAGTTAGGGGCCAACAGTTACCTTAGTAAAACAAGTGACAGCGAAATAATTTACGAAGCTATCAAAACATGTTTTGAGCAGGAGTATTACTTTAATTCATTAACGAATAAAGCATTGCTTACCAATTTAAAACAGCGTAACAACGTGGTACCGCAAAAAAACGGTGTACAGGAAGCCCAGTTGAATGATAAGGAAATGTTGATTTTGAAATTGATGTGCGAAGAAAAAAGTACAAAAGAAATTGCCGACCTGGTAGATTTAAGCCCACGAACCGTTGAAGCAATCCGCGATAAATTAAAAGTAAAAACGGGTGCTAAAAGTACAGCAGGCCTTATCATGTATGCTGTTAAAAATAATATTTTGGATGATGGGATTTAACTGGCCACAAGCATTAAGTTAGTCTCTAAAACTATGATGAAGAATGAATCCCACCAAATGGTGGGATTTTTTT
>JANMVB010000623.1:0-3783 GCA_031392305.1 Ferruginibacter sp. | reverse complement strand
GCATCCGGAGAATAACCACCCCCAAAACGCTCCTGGAATTTTGGTAAATAAGAAATCTTTTCAATTTGCGTTGTTTGGCTGAGCGTAACAGTTGGTCTTGATTTATTACCCTTTTTAGTAGTAATAACAATTGCACCGTTTACACCATCAGGTCCATATATTGCAGTTGATGAAGAAGATTTTAAAATAGTTACATCTGCAATATCATTTGGGTTTATCGAACTTATAAAGCCAAGTGCCAGTGGAACACCATCTAGTACGAGCATTGGCTGGTTATTTCCAGTAAGTGATCTTATCCCTCTTAAAGTAATCCTGGTATCAGCAAATACTCCACTGTTAGTTGTATTAATATTCAAGCCAGAAACTTTACCTGTCAATCCATTTTGAAGATTTACAACTCTTGCCTGAATCAATTCAGAAGATTTAACTTTAGCAGTGGAATATCCTAGTTCTTTTGATTGCCTTACTTGTCCCAAAGCAGTTGTTACAATTACTTCCTGTAACCCCGAGGATTGAGTAGTCATTGACACTGTTACTAATCCTTCCCCAGGAGTGACAGTTGACTCTCCATAGCCTGTTGCAGTTATAGTTAATTGTGAACCATCTTTAATTTTTAAACTGAAATTTCCACTACCATCTGCTCTCGTAGCATTTTTGGTTCCTTTTTCCAAAACCGTAGCAAACGAAACTGGTTCTCCCTTTTCATCCCTGATCTGTCCAGATACAGTTCGGGTTTGTGCAAATGCCAGTGTGGTAAACACCATAAACACTGCAAGTAGCGATACAATTTTTCTCATGTGTAATTAAATTTTTGTTTTAAAATCTGATTCAGAAAATTCGAATTTTATGAAAAAGGCAATTTTTCTAAAAATTAAATTTATTTTAATAATGACCTGCAAAAGAAATGATTTGCTGCATAAATAACAAAAAAAAGTTAAATTTTCCTTAACAATTACATTTTTATAAAATCACATTTTTATAAAAATACTAGTAAAATTTAGAAAATTTTTAATAAAATCAATCGTTAGAAGGTTAAAAAATAATCAATCTTATCAAATAATGGTATTGTACAAAATAAAGTTTAGGTTATTTAAGAATTTAATAACTCATGTTAATTTCCATTTAAAAATGTTAAACCTAACATTTTTAAATAATATTAGTAGAATAAATTTCTTAAATGAAAACCTTGAAATTATGATTTGATCAAAATAACAAAGAAATGCAAATGGTATTACCACTGCTAAAATGCACTTTCCCATTTTGGATTGATAACTACATTTAATTAACCTGGAGATTGTAAATATTAAAATAAAAGGGGAGGATAATTAAGGCAAAATAATTTCATAGATTTTGCTAAATCAAATCTTTTTCTATCCTGTTAAATCCCTCTTTTACCAAAAGGTCTTTCCACAAAATGTGGTATATGGTTTCAGCTATTGGCATATTTGCTTTTGTGGTTTGATTAATCAGGAACATACATTTGCTTGCATTATAACCTTCGGCAACCATACGCATTTCCAGTTGTGCAGATTTTACTGAATAGCCTTTACCAATCATATTTCCAAACGTCCGGTTACGACTGTATAATGAATAACAGGTTACCAAAAGGTCACCTAAATATACAGAAGCAGCATAATTATTGGAGCGGGGTTCCGTTCTCGATCGCAAAACATCAACATGGCCAACTTCAATATTTTTAATTCCCGATTTCTTTAGAAATCCCGCCATTTCATCAGCACAATTTGCAATCAAAACACTTAAGAAGTTGTCGCCATAATCCAACCCGTGTGCCATCCCAGCACCTACTGCATAAATATTTTTTAAAACAGCAGCAAACTGAACTCCATAAATATCATCATTCACAATTGTATTGAGGTAGGGCGTTTTAAAATAAGAAGCAATTTGTTTAGTTGCATTATCATTAACACCAGAAAAAGTAAGATAAGATAATTTTTCGGCTGCTATTTCTTCGGCATGACAAGGTCCCAGCACTGCAAAATAGTCTTCTAAAAAAAAATCAAATTCATTTTTTAAAAAATCATTTAGCAATAAATTCTGCTCAGGTAAAATCCCTTTTATTGCGCTGATAATTTTCTTCCCAAGAAATATATTCCTATCTAAAATCAATAAAGTGGAGGCTACATAAGCGGAAGGAATTGCTATAATTATACAATCAGCACTTTGAATAACTTCAGCAGCTTTTGTTGTAAGTTTTAACTGCTGAGGATTAAAATAAGCTGCACCTAAATATTGGGGATTATGATGCCTGTTAATGATTTGTTCAATTGCCTTTTCGCTTCGGTTCCACCAATAAATGGTTTGGCCATTATCTGTTAGTATTTTAGCAATAGCAGTTCCCCAGCTCCCACTACCTAATATTCCAAATTTCATAATTAAAAATTAAATCAAAAAGTGCGCTGTTTGGGGATTTGTAGAAGTTGAGAATAGCAGGAGTATAATTTATGATCAAATAAAATAAATTTATAAATTATTTAACCATTAAGCCCCAATTTATCAACAGCTAGTTGAGCCGCCACCTGGCTGGCATCTTTTTTATTGTATCCCTTTCCTTCGGCAACCAATTCTCCATCAACAGTGGCACCAATGGTAAATAACCGCCTGCCATTCTCAAATTTTTCATTTAACGTTTCAAATTCTAGAGCTTTGCCATTTTTATTAGCCCATCCGTATAGTTTATTTTTAATGTTGATTTCTATCCCCTCAAGGTCGTCTATAAACATATGAGTAGAAATGATGTATTTTTCAACCCATTTTTGTGTTTTATTATACCCCTTATCAAGATAAATTGCCCCTATCAAGGCCTCAAGCGTGTTACCAAATATCTGTGATATTTTAAGTGAGTTGTCATGCTTGTTGTAAATGGTAATTTTTTTCAATCCCATTTTAATTCCAATATCATTTAGTTGTTGGCGATTTACCATTTTACTCCGCATCTCAGTCAAAAATCCTTCTCCCTTGTACGGATATTTCATAAACAGGTAATGTGCAACAACTGAACTTAGCACTGCATCACCTAAAAACTCAAGTCGTTCATTGTTTTCATCTGCACCTTCCCTTACAGAACGATGACTCAATGCTGTTCTATATAAATTGAGTTCACCCGGGGTAAATCCCAGTACATTATTAAGTTGTTTTTTAAACTCCTTCTTTTTGAAATCACCGATGAAAATATCTTTTAGAAACTGCAAAATTAATTTTGATGTTTTATCGAAATTAATGTTTTTGGGGGAATGAAAAAATTAAAGCAATCAATAAAGAAGGAAAAAATTTATTGACAGATTTTATTTGTATTCGCAAAAAATACAGGTTAATATGTTGGTAGTTGTATTCTAACATGCATATTCTACACTTTGATTAATAATTACATTTTGTTGCTTATCCAATTTTCATTTATAACTTAAGCACCCACTATTTCTAATTTTCACAATCATTCATATTTCATTTAAACATGTTTGTAAATATGAATTTGTCATCAATCGTTTTTAGTAAAGTATTAATAATTTTCTTTGTACGGCATACCCATCTAGAGCTTTATCCATCCCATATCCAGGTCAACATAAGAAATAAGATTTATAAACAATACCACAAGAAAAATTGGAGCCTTTCACCACCACTCTACTACATTAGTTATTGAAGTAGATAATAGCAGCACCCCCAAAAACAAAAAAACCTCCGCAAACAAATGCGGAGGTTTTTTTAAATAAATATGGCAGCTACCTACTCTCCCGGTTGGAATACCAGTACCATCGGCCATAAGGGGCT
>JANMVB010000507.1:0-16637 GCA_031392305.1 Ferruginibacter sp. | reverse complement strand
AATTAACAAATACCTGAGGTCGAAATTTCTTAAGGCTTTAGAAAAATAATAAGCCGTGCCCCCTGGCATATATTTTACAGATCGGGTAGTTTGTATTTTGTCAAGCGTAATATGGCCAATGGTGCAGAGTTCAAACATGTGACGTGTAAAATGATGGTAAAAGTTTTATTGACTGGAAATATAAATTTATGTAAAATATATTTTATTCCTTGATTTTCAATATTACTACAAGAGAAGTCATGTAGAAGGGCATTATGACATTTTGGGCTGTCTGGTACAATATAAATTGGGTGCATTTAAAATTGTCGCATTAAAAAGATAGTAAATTTGAGAAACCAAACTACCAACCCATGACTGAAGCAGAATTTGTCGCCTTGGTGAAAAAGCGTTACGCCGAATTACAGGCCTTGAATAAAATTGACAATTTTTATGACTACGAAAAAACGTTCGAGTTGCTTTGGCGAGATCTTGGCCGGGAAGTATTAGAAGCTAATATAAGTGAAGTACCAGCCGACAGGCGTAAAAAAAACACTTACCAAATTTGGGAAAGTGAGTATAAATAAAACGCATTCCTTTAGTGAAGGAGTAAACGGTTTTCAGATAAGTCCGCATTTGCAAGAGTTATTTGTGTACGCCGGCCAGCTGGATAGTTATCAAAGGTGCAATGTAATATTGGAAAAATTCATTGACATAGAAGTAAGTTCAACGCAAGTTTACCTGGTAACAGATTTTTACGGTCAGGCTGCTGAAAAAGAGGTAAATATTTGCAGGTCTTTAGAGCCTGTAAAGAAGAAGGAAGTGCTATATGTAGAAGCTGATGGCTCAATGTTACTGACCCGTGATGAGGGGTGGAAAGAAGTAAAGGTAGGCCGGATGTTTACAAGCGGGTCCTGCATTGACCCCGATGGAAAGCTAAGCTGGATAAGGCATTCGCAATATGTAGCCCATTTAGGAAACAGTAAGGCTTTCACCACACAGATGGACGATTTAATAGAGTCTTATGGAAAATTGGACGAGCGGTTGGTGTTTATTGCTGATGGGGCAACATGGATAAAAAACTGGATAGAAGACGCATTTCCCAAAGCCATATCCATATTGGATTACTATCATGTTTGCGAACATTTACATTCGTTTGCAACTGTGGCTTTCAGCGATGAGGCGAAGCGAAAAAAATGGACTGACAGACAAAAAGAACTGCTATTGCAAAGTAAAGTAACAACAGTTACCAAAAATATTAAAAGGCAACATAGCGAAAGCAAAGAAGGGCTACTGCTTATAAATTATTACACTACCAATGCTTGCAGGATGGATTATAAACGGTATAAAAGTATGGGAGCCGGTCTGATAGGTTCAGGTGCCATCGAATCAGCACACAGGACGGTAGTTCAAAAAAGAATGAAACAATCAGGACAGAGATGGAGTAATAAGGGTGCACAAAATATGCTAAACCTAAGAGTACTTACAATGAATGAGCAATGGGATAAAGTGATCCAGTTAATTAAAAAGGCTGCTTAAATCGAATGCGACAATTTTAAATGCACCCTATAAATTGGTAGTGGATTACTGGATATTTAATGACGTAAATTGCAGGTAATTACTAGATCTTTAAAAAGAAACTTGGAAAGCCATATAGCTTTTATAATTTTTTTACGTTTTCATTGAAAATAGAAACAACCAATAAACCCATGCAAAAAGTATTATTTTTTTGTTTATTTCTTTTATATAATGCTATCTCTTTTTCTTCTCCCTATTCAGACAGTTTAATTAATGAATTAAATATTGCAATAAAACAATCAGTTAATTACGATAATAAGAAGCTACGGCAAATAGCTCAACTAAAGCAATCATTAACTGAACCTGCAAATAGTGACCTGAATAGGCAGTACCAGATTCATCTTAAACTTTACGACGAATACAAATATTACAATTATGATTCAGCTTTTAATTATACAAAAAAGCTCCGCTACTATGCGGAATTCAAACAGGATGTATCCCTGGTTGCGGACGCAAGAATTAAACAGGTTTTTATTTTGCTTTCGGGCGGATTGTTTAAAGAGACTTTCGACTCCCTCAATGTGCTGAGTGTACTGGGCGTGGCAAATGATGTAGAGGCGGACTACTTTTCCCTAAAAGCAAGATGCTATTATGATCTTGCAGATTTTGATGAGGATTGGTTTTATACAACTTTTTATTATGCCCGGGCAAACGTCTGTATAGATTCTGCCTTAAGTTTGTACCCGGCAAACTCTTTTGAATATTTGTATTTTTCCGGTCTGAGGGATTTAAAGAAAGGGCAAACAGACAGCGCTTTGTTAAAGCTTCAAAGCTTATTAGCATCCAGAAAATTGTCATACCACGAAACTGCCTTAACAACATCCATGATGGGTGGTATTTTCTCCATGCAAAAGAATATTGAACAGGCGAGAAATTTTTTCATTCAGGCTTCCATAGCAGATATAAAATCATCTACCAAGGAAACTTCTGCCCTGTTATCGGTTGCCAGCATTATATTTAAAGAAGGGGATATTCAGAACGCTGCCCTATATATTGAAAAAGCGAATGAAGATGCGGTTTTTTACAAAGCACGGCTTAGAAAAGTTCAGGTAGGCGCTATCTTGCCATTGATCAAAGAACAACTGATCAATACCATTGAAACACAAAAGCAAAAATTAATAACCTATTTAATATTATTGGCCGTATTGGTATTGTTATTAGCCGGCTTTGCAGTCATTGTAAGAAACCAGGTAGAAAAATTAAAAGTTGCAAGGATCAGTTTGCTGGAAGCTAATTTAAAACAACAGGAGATCAACTATGAGCTGGAAAAAGCTAATGCCTTAAAAGAAAAATACAATGAGCAAATGCAGCAGATCAACCGCCAGTTATCCGAAGCCAATAAAATTAAAGAGGAATATCTGGGTTATTATTTTAGCATAGACACCGAGTTTATGGCCCGGATGGAGAAATTGGTTAATACCATTGAAAAGAAACTGGTGGATCGCAAATGGGAGGAAATTAAGTTTATGCTCAAAACAGTTGACTTTAGAAAAGAAAAAGAAGAACTGCTAAAAAATTTTGACAAGACCTTTTTAAAATTATTCCCTGATTTTGTGGAACAGTTTAATACCCTCTTTAACCCCGAAGACAGGTTTATATTAAAAAAAGATCAGTTATTAAATACCGAATTACGCATATTTGCATTGATCAGGATGGGTATTACCGACAATGAAAAAATAGCTGAAATATTGAATTATTCCATCAACACCATTTACTCCTATAAAACTAAAATGAGAAACAAGGCGATTATTCCAAAGGATGATTTTGATAAAAAAATTACGGAGATAACTACCATAAACTATCAACAAGATGATTCAAAAAGCAACTAATCAACTATATTAAATTTTAGTTTAATGTGGTTGTAACTGCTTGATTTACATTTGTTAGAATAATTCATTTTCCTCTTCCTCCTCTCTTATTTTCTATTTTTTCGGTTTAATATTTCTTATCAGTCGTTTTTGATGTGATTTTTACTTTCATGAATTGCTAAACATTTCAGTAAGCAATTTTTTAATCAGGATTTTGCTAATACTGAAAGTAAAAAACAATAACGATATGCTTATAAATTCTGGCCTGCCTGGTCATTTAGAACAGGAACAAGGAACTGTTTTCTTACACCGAAGGAGAAAATAATTTCTAATTTTTTTATCAATTCTTTCTACATAGTAAACTCATAAACATGAATTTAAAACGAATGCTTCAAAAAGTACTTATCCCATTGTTTTTTTTATTAGGGGTACAACAGGTAGTTGCGCAAAACAGAACTATGAAGGGATCAGTTTCTGATGAAAAAAGTAATCCTATCCCAGGTGCTACCGTTACAGTTAAAGGTACATCTACTGCTACCGCCGCTGATTCTGCAGGTGCTTTCACAATTACTATTCCGGCTTCAGCTAAAACACTGGTGATTACTTCTGTCGGGTACACTAACCAGGAAATAAGCATTGGCAGTAAAACGACTATTGCAATTACATTAGTTTCTCCATCTCAAATTTTAAGCGATGTGGTAGTGGTTGGTTATGGAACAGCCCGGAAGAGGGATTTAACAGGGTCGGTTTCCACCATATCCAATAAAGATTTAAATCCAGGGCCCGTCACAAGCCCACTGCAACAAATAGCAGGTAAGGCAGCGGGTGTAAATGTTATCCAGATAGGCAGTGAGCCTGGCAGTGCTCCGGGAGTAAGGATCAGAGGTATTACTTCATTGGTGGGGGGCAGCGACCCATTGGTGGTGGTAGATGGGGTACAGGGCAATATGGATTTGTTCAGGCAGGTTCCACCTAACGAAATAGAATCAATCGATGTTCTCAAAGATGCTTCCGCTACTGCTATTTATGGTTCCCGTGGTGCACCGGGGGTGATTATTGTAACTACAAAAAAGAACCGGGCAGGCAGAAGTACGGTTGAATTTAACACAACTGCCTCTATTGATATGATCAGCAGGAAATTAGATGTACTAAATGCACAGGAATGGTGGCAGCAGGCACAAAAATACAATGTCCCTGCTTCCGAAAATCATGGGTCCAGTACAGATTTGTTTGACATATTAACCCGTGACGGATTTACACAAAACCACGCTATTGCCTTTGGCGGAGGCGCAGAAAAATTCAACTACCGGGCTTCTCTGGCTGCCATATTGCAAAATGGTATTGTTATAAATTCTAATTTCAAAAATTACATCGGACGCATCCAGGCAACACAAAAGGCGCTTGACGACAGGCTGACCATGACCATGAATTTAAACAGTAATGTCTCCAATACGCTTGGTAGTCCGGGTAGTGTAGGCAGGGCAGCATTTACTTCTAACTTAATAAGTAATTCTTATGTGGCAAGACCCACAGACCCTATATTTAACGCAGATGGAAGTTATTTTACTGACCCGAATGTTTTCCAATATATAAATCCTTATGCTGTTTCGCAGGAGGTAACTAACCAAAGCGGGGCAAACAACTTATTTGGTTCTTTACGTGCTGATGTGGAAGTAATTAAAGGCTTAACGGCCAGTTGGTTTGGCAGTTGGAGAAAGACAAATGCCTATTCAGGCTATTATCTTCCGGCTATCTCAACTGTTTCTTACGCAATTGACAATAAAGGTGTAGCCAATATAAGTAACAACAGGGCAGACGAGCGGTTGATGGATATCAGCCTTAATTATAAAAAGACCTTTGGTGACCACAGGCTGGAAGCATTGGGACTGTATGAATACCAGACCCAGATTTACCAGGGAAACTTTGCCCAGGCTAAAGGCTTTATAAATGACATAACCACTTATAACGCCCTTCAAAACGGTGATTTATCAAAAGTTACTCCGGGGGATTTTAGCTCGTATAAAAACGACCGTAACCTTGTTTCCTTTTTAGGCAGGATCAACTATTCATTTTTAGATCGCTATTTGGTAACTGCAAGTCTGCGACGGGATGGAGCCTCTGTATTAGGTAAAAATAACAAGTGGGGCAATTTTCCGTCAGCATCCATTGCCTGGAGATTGAGCAAAGAGTCATTTATGCAAGATCAAAAATTGTTTAGCGACCTCAAGCTTCGGGCCGGGTATGGTGTTACCGGAAATCAACAAGGCCTGTATCCGCAAAATTCAACTCAATTGGTTGGTTCTGCAGGGGTAACTTATTTCGGTGGTTCTCAAATAACCAACTTTATCATCACACAAAATGCTAACTCCGATTTAAAATGGGAAACCCGGAAACAGGCAAATATTGGTCTTGACTTTTCTTTTATGAACAGCAGGCTTTCGGGCTCGTTGGATGTTTTTAAAGCAACCACCACAAATCTCCTGTTTAATTACTCAGTTCCTCAGCCACCCTTCCCATATGGATCTATCCTGGCAAATGTTGGAAGCCTTTTGAATGAAGGTGTGGAAGTAGCTTTAAACTACCAGGTAATCAAAAACACGGACATGACACTTAATCTTGCTGGAAATGTTTCATTCTTGAGAAACAGGGTATTGGAATTAAGTGGCAGCATTAACGGGGTGCCTTTAAATACTAATTATGTGGGCTGGGGCTCCAATTCCTATTTAATCAAGGGAATGCCAATTGGTACTTTTAATATTTTACGACACCAGGGCATCAATGGTGCAGGTGAACAAACTGTGTTTGATACAAATAAAGATGGTGTGATAGACCAGGGTAGTCAAAGTCCTGACCGTTATATTGCAGGTTCTTCCGTACCAAAATACACGTATGCTTTTACTCCCTCTTTCACTTATAAAAACTTTGATGTTTCCATGCTATGGCGTGGTTCCGGAGGAAATAAATTATACAATGACTTACGCTCAAACCTTAGCCGCTTTGAAAACTTAGGTAAATCAAATGTTTTAACCAGTGCCATACCATTGGGATTATTTACTACAAAATATGGTTCGGACCTGTGGCTGGAAAATGGTGCTTTTTTGAGGTTTGATAACCTGAATATCGGATATCGCTTCAACACAATAAAAATTAAATACATCGATGCACTGCGTGTATCACTTACGGGCAATAACCTGGCAGTTATCACTAAATACACAGGTATAGACCCTGAACTGGGGGGCGGATACGGCGGTGCAGGAGACAATGGTATTTATCCCAGGACGCGGAATATTGCCGTAGGACTAAATGTAATTTTTAAATAATTGAACCGGCCAATTCCCAGGGAATTGATTCAAATAAAACATACAACATGAAAAAAATATCAAGTCTTTTAGTGCTGACCTTCCTGCTTTTTCAAGCCTGCACCAAGGTTGATGAAAATATATATGACAGATACGCTGCTGACGATTTTTATAGTTCACCCACCGGTTCAGATGTTGCGCTTGCGAGCGTTTATGCCCAGATAGCGGGTAACTGGGGTGGAAACGGCTATGCGGGGGCAGACAATGGCTTATACGATTTAAACGCATTTTCGAGCGATGAGCAGGTGATTCCGCATCGCAATACAGGTGACTGGCAATTAGACTTTGCTCAATTGTATAAACATGAATGGTTGCCTACGCACAGCATTGTGGGCAATACGTGGAACTGGTTGTACCGGTCTGTTTTTACCGCTAACCTTTCTGTAGAGCAATTAACCAATGCCAATGCAGACCCATCTAAAATAGCCGAAGCAAAAGTATTGCGTGCATTTTTTTATTACCTGCTGATAGACGATTATGGAAGTGTACCTTTTTATACTGAAAATAATATTACGATAGAAAATCTACCCCAAAAAAGCCGGAAGGATGTTTTCGATTTTGTAGTGAAAGAACTGAAAGAAAATGTTGACCAGTTATCTGCTACCAAGGGTGGTCAATACTATGGAAGATTTAATAAATGGGCGGGTCACGCTTTGCTTGCTAAAGTGTATTTGAATGCTGAAGTATATAGTGGTACCGCTATGTGGAACGAATGTCTTGCTGCATGTAATAAGGTAAGCGAAGGAAGTTTTTCTCTCCACCCGGGAGCAGCCAACGCTGCCAGCCCTTTGGGATATCAATATTTTGAATTATTTGGAGATGTAAGTCCCGCAGACGAAACAATTCTGTCTATTTATACCAAAGTGGATATTGTAGGCAGAAACATTTATGGCATACGAAATTTACAAGGTCCCCATGCAAATGCCCTATTTGGTGTTAGCGGTTGGAACGGCACGGTCACCCATCGCAACTACATTGACAAATTTGATAATAATGATATTCGTAAAAAACAGTTTGTTTGGGGACAGCAGCCAGGCGGCGTAAATTATTCATTAGACATATCCTCATTAGATAACCCGGGAGCAAACCGGGAGGATGGTGCAAGAAATATGAAGTTTTACATGGCGCCTCCTTTAAATGGTGGTGGTGCTTCAAACGATTTCCCCATTTACAGGTATGCAGATATTTTATTAATGATAGCTGAATGTAATGTACGGTTAGGTAATGCTGCTGCAGCCAAAGCTTTCATCGACCAGGTAAGGGTTCGTGCGGGCCTGGGTGCTCTCGCTGCCAATCCTACATTGGAAGATGTTTATAACGAAAGAGGGTTTGAACTTGCGTTTGAAGGTCATCGCAGGCAGGATATGATACGCTTTGATAAATTTCTGTTAGCACATGATTTTACACCTGTTACCCCCGCTTTCAGAAAAATATTTCCCATCCCCACATTTGCATTAAATGCCAATAAAAACCTGGTTCAAAATCCGGGATATTAAAGCATTTTATAATCTTTTAACAAGTAAAAAGAAACTTAAATGAAAAAGATATTTAATAAAATATTTATAGCGATATGGGTTGTCGCTTTATTTGCAGCCTGTAAAAAGGAAGGGGTATTAACTTACCTCGATGTGGTAAATTTCCCTCCAGGGTTCACTGCATCAACAAATAATGTAGCCATTACTCCAAACAATACGGACTCATCAATCATCACATTTTCGTGGTCGCCAGTCACCTTTAAAATTGATGCACCGGTAACTTATAAATTACAATTAGATGTGCCGGCAGATACCATCGGCAGCAATGCCTGGAGCAATGCTGTAACAATAGACGCAGGCAGCAATGTATTGAGTAAATCTTTTATTGGTGGAAACCTGAATACTATTGCAATATCACAACTGGGATTGGTTCCGGATTCTGTGAACACCATTGTAGCAAGAGTTGTAGCTACACTTGACAGAGCAGTTTATTCTAATGTCTTAGCTATTAAATTTAAGCCGTATAAAGCGGCTACACGTAATGTACTTTGGGTTCCCGGCGAATACCAGGGATGGAACCCTGCAACAGCGCCCGAAATAGCGGAAGCCTTCGGCAGGCCTAAAATGTACGAAGGATATTATTATATGCCAGGTTCAGGGCCCAAATATTTTAAAATTACCAGTGCGCAGGACTGGAACCATATTAATTATGGCGATGGCGGCAATGGCACATTCAGCATCGATGGAGCTGCCGGCGGATTATTTGTTCCCGATGGAGGTTACTATGAGTTAACGGCAAATCTTAACACTAACAGATGGACGGTTACCAAAACTACCTGGAGCATTATTGGCGACGCCACTCCGGGCGGATGGGGAAGCGATACACAAATGACTTACGACCCTGTTAGCCAGGTTTGGAAGCTTACTGCCGACATGAAATCAGGAGGTTCATTTAAGTTCAGGGCAAACAATGAATGGGTGATTGATTTTGGTATAGACAGCAATAAAAAGCTGGTGTATGCTGATAATCCATTTTTTGGTTACACCGGGGGCCTGGATAATCTTTCCGTTCCTTCCGATGGCAATTATACCATTACCCTGGATCTGCACATTTCTCAAAAATATACTTATGAACTTAAAAAGAACTAAACTCATTATAACAATGAAAAAGCTATCGTTTTTTATACTATCCATCGTCTTGCTTTCGTGTAGCAAAACAGAACTGTCGGTCAACCCCGTTCCAACACCTGCGCTTGGTGCAGATCCTGTTCAATATGGGACACCTTATACAAAGGTGCCCGCTGCTAAAGATGCTATCATTTACCAGGTAAACATCCGGGCCTTTAGTGCAGCCGGTAACCTGCAAGGTGTTACTGCACGCCTTGATGCAATAAAAAGCCTGGGTGTTAACATTGTTTATTTAATGCCAATTAATCCGGTGGGCATTTTACGTGGTGTTAACTCTCCCTATGCAATAAAAGACTATAAAGCTGTCGGCAGCGAGTTTGGCAACCTTGATGATTTACGTACACTTGTAAATGAAGCCCACAGTAAAAATATGGCGGTGGTGTTAGATTGGGTTGCCAATCACACTGCCTGGGACAATGCCTGGATTAACTCGAATAAATCATGGTACAAACAGGATGCCTCGGGAAATATCGTTTCTCCTAACAATTACAATGATGTAGCGCAATTGAATTTTAGTAATGATACGATGCGTGCCGCCATGATAGAAGCCTTGCGTTATTGGGTATTCACAGCTAACATTGATGGTTACCGCTTCGACTTTGCTGATAATGTTTCGGTAGATTTTTGGAAGCAGGCAATTACCTCACTAAAAAGTATCCCTAATCGCCAACTGCTTTATTTTGCCGAAGGCACCAGGACGGAGAATTTCAGGGCAGGGTTCGATCTGAATTTTGGCTTCGGTTTTTTTGGTAAGCTAAAGGAAGTGTACGGTGACGGCAAATCCGCAACGCTATTTAATGAAGTCAACAAATCAGAATACCTCAATGTGTACAATGAGTCGCAGGTAGTTCGATACACCACCAATCACGATGTAAACAGTTCAGATGGCACTCCGCAGGAATTATTTGGCGGTGATAAAGGTGCAATGGGCGCATTTGTAATTGCTGCCTACATGAAAGGTGTTCCAATGATATATAGCGGGCAGGAAGTAGGAACACCATACAGAATACCCTTTCCTTTTACATCTAAAAAAATTGACTGGTCCCTTAATCCTGCTTTGACCGCTGAATACAAAACAATATTGAATTTCAGAAACAATAGTGCTGCAATCCGCGGTGGCCAGTTATTTTCTTATAGCAGCGACGATGTGGTTGCCTTTACCAAAGAGCAGGATAAAGAAAAGGTTTTTGTGTTGGTTAACCTGAGAAACAGGGTTGTTGAATATACATTACCCGCAGCCCTCGTTAATGGTACATGGACAAATGCTTTAAACAGTGGCAATGTTGCTTTAACCAATAAAATTACGCTGCAGCCGTATGCATACATGGTGTTGAAAAATCAATAAAATTTTTAGGAACCCGACAGTAGAAATTCTATTATACATCGTTGCGTCGCACTCTTGTACTGCATACCATTTGGGAGCAGAGAATAAAGTCATGCAAAGACGCTAAGTTAAACAAGTAGCAAAGAAAGAAGCTGCTATAACTTTACTGCATTTTTCTTTGTGTCTTTGATCCTTTGCGTGAAACCATAGCTCCATGAAGAACAAACAGTACAAGTGAGTGACACAACGATGTTGACCAGAGATAACAAGCCTGTAACCAAAACATTGCACTGTTCAGGCACTTCAATCAATCCTTCATCAAATAAAAAAAGCAGATAATACTAGTATGCAAAAACTTTCAATTTATATAGCATCAATCATAATGGTCTGGGGTTGTGCAGCCACTTCCACTTCACAAAAAGGTACAAAAAAATCAGGTGAAACAGCATCTCAGCAATATGGCAAACCCTTTACGAATGTACCCGACCGACGCGATGTAACCCTTTACCAGGTAAACATCCGGGCCTTTAGCAAAGAAGGAAATTTCAGGGGCGTGGTTGCCCGTTTAGATAGTATAAAAGCTTTAGGAGCAAATGTAATTTACCTCATGCCCATTTATCCAGTAGGAAAGATAAAAGCAGTAAACTCCCCCTACTGTTTGCAGGATTATAAAGGGGTTAATCCTGAGTTTGGTACATTGGAAGATTTGAGGGCAGTTGTTGATGGTGCTCATAGCAGAAACATGTCTGTTATTCTTGACTGGGTACCCAATCATACCTCGTACGACAATGTATGGATCAATAACAAATCGTGGTACCTGCAGGATTCGAGTGGAAATATTATTAGCCCCCCCGGCACCGGCTGGAATGATGTAGCACAACTAAATTTTACAAATGCAGACATGCGTTTTGCTATGGTTGACGCTATGAAATATTGGGTTTATTCAGCCAATATAGATGGCTTTCGTTGCGACTATTCCGATGGCCCCCCGGTTGATTTCTGGAAGCAGGCGATTGATACGCTTCGTAACATTTCTACCCATAAATTACTGATGTTGGCAGAAGGTACCCGAAGTACAAATTTTGATGTGGGCTTCGATTACAATTTTGGCTTCCGTTTTTTTGAAAAGATGAAAGACATTCATGAGCACAATCTTTCTGTACGTTCAATTGACAGTTTAAATATTGCAGACAATAAAGGTGCATCCAACGGGCAGCAATTTATTCGGTACATTACCAACCACGATGTGAATGGTTCTGATGGTACACCATTAGAATTATTTGGCGGAGAAAAAGGATCTATGGCGGCTTTTGTAGTTGCTGCATATATGAACAGTGTTCCTATGATTTACACCGGGCAGGAAGTAGGCACACCGTATAGATTGGTCTTTCCTTTTACATCAAAAGATATTGACTGGACGATTAACCCACACATCACTGCCGAATACAAAAAAGTAATTGCTTTTAGAAACAGCAGTAACGCAATAAGGCGTGGCGACTTAACATCTTACACCACTGATAATGTTTGCGCTTTTACAAAACAGCAAGGTGATGAAAAAGTGCTTGTACTATCTAATTTAAGAGATAAGGACATGGACTATATTTTACCATCTGTTTTTGCCAGTTCAAAGTGGATAGATGTAATGAAAGGTGGGGTGGTAGATTTAACTGATAAGATAACGTTGGCACCTTACACTTACGTGGTTTTAAAAAATAAATAGTTTTTCCCCTTGGTTACTTTTAAAAAATATTCCATAATGCCAATATTAAAAAGTGTTTTGTGTTTGCTGTGTGCTGGTTTATTCATATCAGATGCATGGTCGCAAAAAAAGGCTGCATCCATGAATAGAGTGACTCTTGAATTTAGCTTAGACCAAACTGGGATACCTCATTATTCAGTTACATTCAGTGGCAGGCAGGTAATTAAACCTTCAAGATTAGGCTTTAAAATAAAAGATGTTTTAGGCTTAGATAGTAATTTCCAAATAATAAAAACAGATTCGATAAATGTTGACGAAACCTGGAAACCCGTATGGGGCGAGGTAAATCAAATACGTAATCATTACAAACAAATTACTTTTAAACTTCAACAAAAAAATGCTCCGAACCTTTTATTAAATATCGTTTTTAAAGTGTTTGAATACGGTATTGGTTTCAGATATGAATTTCCCATACAACCCAAGCTTACCAATTTTATTGTTACCAATGAGTTAACGCAGTTCAACCTTACAGGTGACCACAAAGCCTTTTGGATACCCGGCGATTTTGATTCTAACGAGTACACCTATACTACTTCTAAAGTAAGCGAAGTTGATGCATGGAAACTATCCATCCTTTCCTTTGGAAATAAAGCAGATAACATTCCTGACCAATACGCTGTTCAAACGCCATTAATGTTGAAAACCAATGAGAGTTTATACATTAACATACATGAAGCAGCTTTGGTAAATTATCCATCTATGCAATTGCATGTGGACCCTGAAAACCTTAAGTTATCGGTTAATCTTGTTCCTGATGCAATGGGTAATAAAGCATATTTGCGAACACCTGCTAACACGCCATGGCGAACCATAATTGTAAGCGATAAAGCAACAGATGTCCTTGCCTCAAAAATGATATTAAACCTGAATGAGCCTTCAAAAATAGAAAACACATCCTGGATAAAACCCATGAAATTTATGGGTGTGTGGTGGGAAATGCAGGTGGGCAAAAGTAGCTGGAGCTACAGCAACCATCTTGATTCAATTTCTCCCAAAGGTACGCTTATACCACATGGACATCACGGAGCAAATACCGCCAATGTAAAAAGATATATTGATTTCGCAGCTAAAAATCGTATCAAAGGGTTATTGGTAGAAGGCTGGAATACCGGATGGGAAGAATGGTCCGGTAACTGGAATGAAGACCACTTTGATTTCGTAACGCCCTATCCTGATTTTGATGTTAAAGAAATAGAAAGATATTCAAAATTAAAAGGTGTGCAAATGATTATGCACAACGAAACATCTGGCGGAGCTTCCTCTTATGAAAGACAAATGGATACTGCATTTCGTTTTATGAACAAGTTTGGATACAACTCAGTTAAGACTGGTTATGTGGGTCAAATTATTCCCCGTGGTGAACACCACGACGGACAATGGATGGTGAACCATTACTTACGTGCAGTAAAAAAAGCAGTTCAATATAAAGTTATGATTGACATGCATGAGCCTTTACGTCCCACCGGTTTGCACCGTACCTATCCAAACTTTGTTGCCAGCGAAGCAGGCAGGGGAAACGAGTGGAATGCATTTAGTGAAGGCAATCCTCCTGAACATGAAACCATCTTACCCTTTAGCCGTTTAATGGGAGGACCTATGGATTATACACCCGGTATCTTTAAACTCAGAAATTATGCTAAGGATGTACCCGGCAGGCAAGTGCATACTACCCTTGCAAAACAGTTGGCATTGTATATAACGATGTACAGCCCATTACAAATGGCCGCAGACCTTCCTGAAAATTACGGGGCTCATACGGATGCATTTCAATTTATAAAAGATGTGGCGGTAGATTGGGACGATACAATAATAATTGAAGCTGAACCGGGTGACTACCTAACCATTGCAAGGAAAGAAAAAGGAAAGAACAATTGGTTCCTCGGTGCAATCACTGATGAAAACAGCCGATCATCTTCCATTCCACTGGGCTTTCTTAAAAAAGGGGTGAAATATGTAGCCACTATTTATGCTGATGGGGAAAACGCTGACTGGAAAAACAATCCTGAAGTATATAAGATAGAAAAATTTATTGTAGATGACAATGCAGTACTTAATCTAAGATTAGCAAAAGGCGGAGGGTGTGCTATAAGTATGATGCCTGCAACTGTTGATAATATTAAACTCATTAAAGTATATAAATAAACCCTTAGTTTTTTATGTTAGAAATTTTATTTCTGATTATAAGTTTAAGCAGCAATCGTAATCGGTAGCCTACTGTTTCTACAGTGGGCTTTTTTTCCACACATTCCAAAGCGTGTTATTAATGATTTAAGTTTATTTCCATCCGGTTGTAAATGTAAAATTTTCTGCCACGTATCATCAGGATTAACAACGAAAAAAAGGCCGTGTATTTGCGTGAGGGATAGAAGTGAAAAGCACGGTGAGGGTTTTGTGCGTCGGCTTGTGCCGGACTTGCAACGAATAGCCCGACCCGTGGGGGCACGCCCAATTGATTTTTAGCTACTTTATATTAAAATAAAAAACGTGCCCCAAAGTCAATTTTTGTAATTGAGCTATGGTAGCACGTTTTTAATAAAGCCGGTTATTTTTATTTCAACATTAATCCTGCTGGTTGTTTCCTATCTGATCAATATCGTCCATCAAATCGGGCCGCTTTGGATCTGCACCGTATTCGTTGTGTCCGGTACTACCTTCTGTACAAGCCAGTACAATATTATAAATGGGGATTAAACAGTACCAACCACTTTTGCCAATATCATGCATGCGCCTTACCGCTACTGCAATGCTGGGTATTAACACTGCGAGGCTGTAAATGGTGCCCAGGATTGCAACGCCTAAAAATACTTCTACAAAGGCCAGTACAATGGAAATAATAATACTGAATAAAACGAAATACCAATATTCGCTGCGCCTTGCCCTTCCATTAAAATCTGCATACTTTTTTAATACTGCTAAATAATATTTCATACTAAAAGTTTTGGTTCCTACTCATCTGGCTTTTCGGATACGCCCCCGCAATAAATACCTGTGCAGGGCAGGTCCGTTTTTGAAATGGTTGCTGGCTCCATTTTTAATTTATGTCAAATGCATATTACAATTGGTGGCTTATTTTTTGGAATATTCCTTCAGCGTTTCTTTTTCTCTTTTAGTTAAACTATCCATACCACTTCTGCTGATCTTATCCAAAATTTTATCTATTTCCTGTTGCTTTTTTGCCTTCTCCACATTGTATTTATGATCAACAGAATAGTATCGCTGGTGTGTGTTGAAAAAGAAATTATCGATCAATAAAATTTGTGGCCTGGTAACTATGAGATAGATAAAGGCGATGGTTGGCACTGCAATTATTAAAATAGTTTGATAGTTTTCTTCAATGGCTTCCGGCTGCATCAGCAGTGCTACAAACATGCCGATTAATGCGCCACCTAGATGAGCTTCGTGGCCAATATTGTCTTTTTTTGATTTGATACCATAGATTGAATAGGCCACGTACACGATGCCATAAAGCCAGCCGGGTATGGAAAATGGTATCCCAAAAAAGCCCACGCCCATGCCGGGGAATAAAGCGATTGAGGCAAATATAATTCCGCACACTGCACCGGATGCGCCTACTGCATTATAATCGCCATGGTGCCGGTGTACAAATAATGAAAGTAAATTGCCACCGATTAAACTTGCAAAATAAATAATGAGAAATTGAACACTGCCAAGGCTGCCCTCTATATTGCCACTGAAAACATACAGGCTGATCATATTGAAAATAAGGTGTGTCCACCCTACATGTAAAAAACCGGAGGTGACCAGGCGTTTGTAATCTTTGTTTACCAGTATTTTATCAACTTCAAATTTATAAGCATCAAAGAAAGTTTGGTTGCTAAACCCTTTGTAGGAAAATGCAATGGTTGCAAGGATAATAATTATTCCGATTATTCCTGTATCCGGCATGTAGGGTAGGGTGTTTAGGTTTGCAGGTATGTGATGAATAAAAACTAAATGTAACAAAAATTATTGTACCGGATGTATGTATAAATTTTTTGGGTGAATTTTTAAAAGGGTGAAATATTGGGTGGTATAATTTATTGGGAGTTAGATTTGATGTTATATTCTGTAGATGTTGAACACATGGATTGTCCTTTCTCTCACTTCACCCCATCCACAAAATACATATCGATCAATCCTTTATTTTTTGCTTCAAGTTTACCCCGGTAG